>JAJXVS010000022.1 GCA_021782015.1 bacterium
GCCATATGCTTACCGCTTCCGCTTGTAGGAATAGTATTCATCGTCATCGTCGATGCCAGCTGGCTCGAGGACGCGATACTTCACCATGGTCATCACCTGGAAGGTGAGATCCTGCAGATCGAAGCCCGTCGCTTCGCCCATCTCCGGTATGGTCTTCGCCTCGTCGCCCAGCTTCGCGAGGATCGCATTCCATCGCGCCGGGAACTCTTTCATTTGGGTCATTTCCTTGCCGCCGGACTCCTTCTCGGCGATATCCGCCGGAGTCACGCCCGCATCCTTCGAGAAGGCGTCGATCATCGACTCGATCTCGGGGTTGGTGTAGCGCGCAAGATCGATGGCGTCGCTGGGGCAGACCGGCGCACAGATTCCGCAGCCCGAACAAGCCGAGCTATTGACCATGGCCACTGTCTTGCCGCCGTGCTCCACCTGGCTGATGGCGTCGTATTCGCAGACATCCTTGCACTTGCCGCACCAGACACAGGCGTCCTCGCGGACAGCCGCGACGATGGGCTCGAGCTCGATCGTGCCCTTGCCGATGACGCCGTAGATCTTCGCCGCGGCGGCCATCGAGGAATTGACCGACTCGCTCACGGTCTTGGGCCCCTGGCAGGAACCGCCGAGATAGATACCGTTGATGACGGTCTCGACGGGACGGAGCTTCGGGTGGATCTCGTTGAAGAAATGGTCACTGCCGGTGGGAATCTTGAAGAGGGAGGCTACCTGTGCGCTGTTGCTCCTCGGAACCATGCCGGTGACGAGGACCACGAGGTCGACATCGACCTCGATTTCCTTCTTGGCCGAAAGCTGATCCTTGACGCTGACCCTGACGTGATCGCCCTTCTGTTCGACGACCGGCGGGGTCTTTTCATTGTACATGAGATAGGTGTCGCCGGCCTTCGACGAGGCCTCGTAGAGCGCCTCCTGCTTTCCATAGGTTCTGATATCCCGATAGAAATGGAAGGTGTCGATATCCTTGGCTCTTTCGTGGGCGGCCAGAGAGGTGGAAATCGCGGCCGTGCAGCATACGCGGGAACAGTAGGTATTGGGACCTTTTACCTGTCGCATGCCGACACAATAAATGAAGGCTATGCGCTTGACGACCTTGCCGTTGACCTTGATGTCCCCGCTGCCCGATTCGAGCAGTGTGTTGAAGTCGGGCAGGGTCATGATGTTCGATCCGCTGGCGAAGCCGAACTCGCCCTTCGCGGGCATATAGTCGTCGTAGCCGGTCGAGACCAGAATTGCGCCGGCCACCAGGGGCAGGGTTTCCTTGCCGTCGACGCTCACCTTGAGTGTGAAGTTGCCGATGCTGCCCGAGACGCTCATGATCGTGGCCTTAGTGAAAATCTTGATAGTAGGTCGCTTCTTGATTTCGGCAAGCATGCGATCAGTGAGCGCCTTGCCGCTCGAATTATCGGGGAAGAGCTTGGATCGCGCCGCCACCTTTCCGCCCGGCCGGTCGGCCGACTCGATGAGGTAGACCTCTTCTCCGACATCGGAAAGGGCCATCGCCGCGCGCATGCCCGAGACGCCCGCCCCGATCACCGCGACAGCCTGTTTCGACTCGACGCGGATGGGAATGAGGGCTTCCGAGCTGAGCACCCTTTCCTTGCCTGCGCGGATGAGGCCCGAAGCCTTCTGCGTCGCCTCGGCGGGATGGTCCGAATGGGCCCAGGAGCACTGCTCGCGGATATTGACCTGGACGTAACGGTAGGGATTGAGTCCGCCGCGCTTGGCAACGGACCTGAAGGTATGGGTGTGGAGTTTCGGCGAGCAGGAGGCGACGACTATCGCATCGAGATGCTGCTCCCTTATGTCCTTTTCCATTTCCTTCTGGGTCGCGTCGGAGCACGCGAACATCACGTGCTTGGCCACGGCCACATCGGGATCCTTGCTCACCTCGTCGCGGATCGCCGCGACATCCACATAGTCGGAAATATTCCCGCCGCAATGGCAGATATAGACGCCGACGCGTTTTTGTTCGGCCATGCTCATGCCCCCGCTTTCCGTCGCTCGATATAGGCCGCGACGCCAGCCGCCGCGGCGCCCGCAGAGAGAATCGAGTCGGGAATGTCCATCGCCGCGGTGGCGGTTCCGGCGACAAATACGCCCTCGACGCTCGTCATGCCCGGATTGAACATCATGTCGGGCTGTTTGATGAATCGGTGCTCGTCGAGGGCCGGCTTCTCGCCATCGAATGCCTTGACGATCTCGTTGACCGGCCTGACGCCTGTGGAGAGAACGACCATGTCATGGGTCATTTCTTTCAGGATGCCGGTTTCGATGTCCTCGACGTGAAGCACGACATCCATGGGGTTCTTCGGGTGGTCGGTTATGCGCGCCACCTTGCCCTTCACGAAATTGACGCCCATGCTCCTCGCCTGCTGGTAAAACTCTTCATAGCCCTTACCGAATGCCCTGATGTCGATGTAATAGATGCTGATGTCCGCCAGGGGAAGGGTGCCCATGAGGAGCTGGGCCTGCTTGATGGAGTACATGCAGCAGATCTGCGAGCAGGCCGGATTGTTGTCCGAAGCGACGCCGCAACTGCGGAAGTTGCCCAGACTGCTGTCGCGCGAACCGGCGCAGAGCACATAGGCGATGTTGCCCGGGGTCTTGCCGTCGCCGGGCCTGACGAGGCCGTTGTAGGGCCGCGTCGGCGCGATAAGTCTGTCCATCTGGATGGAGGTGACGACATTCGGATGCCGGAAGTTGTAATGCGGTCTTTCTTCGGGATTGAAGAGTTCGAAACCGGTGGCGATGACCACGGCCTCAGCGCTCACCTCGCGCTTTTCTTCCTTTTGTGAGAAATCGATGGCGCCGGCCGGGCAGGCGCTGACGCACTGGTGGCACTCGCGACAATTGCTGCAATCGAGGCAGCGCGAGGCAGACTCGGTGGCCTCCTTGTCGCTGAAGGTCTTCTCGACCTCTTCCCAGTCGCGGACGCGCTCCTTGCCCTCGCGGAACTTCGCCGGCATCACGGGAGCCGGGAAGAGTTTTTCCGCGATGATTTTTGCCGAGTCGGCCGCCGGAAGCTTGTCGCCGAATTCGACGGCGCCGACTTCCTGACCCCTGAGCCAGCGATCGAGGTAGAAGGCCGCCCGCTTGCCCTGACCGGCGGCTTCGATGATGGTCGAACTGCCGCTTTGAGCGTCACCCGCGGCGAAGAGCCAGGGGGTGGAGGTCTGCAGCGTCAGCTTGTCGGCCTTGATCGTGCCGTTCTTTTCGAGGTCGAGCTTGCCCTTGAAAGGAGCCGTCGTGGGCTTGAGACCGATGGCCTCGATCACGTAGTCCACCGGCACCTCATACTCGGAACCCTTCACCTCGACGCTGGAACGGCGACCGCTGGGATCGGGGGCGCCGAGTTCCATTTTCACGAGGCGGACAGAAGTGACGCCCTTTTCGCCCGCGGAGAAGGAAACCGGATTCCGGAGGAATTCGAAGTTGACGCCCTCCTCCTCCGCCTCCTCCACTTCGATGGGCCAGGCCGGCATCTCGCCGCGACTGCGGCGATATACGACCGTCACCGAAGCGGCACCGAGACGCAGGGCGGTGCGCGAGGCGTCCATCGCGGTATTCCCGCCGCCGACCACCATCACGCGCTTGCCCTTGAGATCCACCTTCTTGCCGATCTTGCACTCGCGCAAAAAGTCGAGACAATTAGCAATACCTTTGGATTCGCTGCCCGGGACGTTGAGGCGGGTTGAATCGTGGGTTCCGACCGCAACGAGCACGGCATCGTAGCCCTTGGCCTTGAGCGCGGCGAAATCCTCGACACGGGAACCGGTCTCGATCTTCACGCCCAGCGAGGTAATATTGAGAATATCGCGATCGACGATGGCGTTCGGAAGCCTGTACTGCGGCAAGGTCATTTTAAGCATGCCGCCGGCCTCTTTCTGGGCCTCGTGGATTGTGACCTCGTGGCCGTTCTGCGCGAGGAAATAGGCCGCGGTGAGCCCGGCAGGGCCCGATCCCACGATGGCCACCTTTTTGCCGGTGGCTTCCTTCTTCTTGCGCTCGAGGGGCAGGGCGTTCTTGGCGTAATATTTCTCGGAGAAATGCCGCTTGATCCGCCGCATGTCGACGGGCCCTTCCGCCAGATGCCGGGTGCATTGCCCCTCGCAGGGGGCGTAGCAGGCGCGGCCGAGGGAGCCGGGAAGAGGATTGTCCTCGAGGTGGAGTTCCATCGCATCGTCGAACTGGCCGTTTCGGGCGAGCGAAACGTAGCCGTAGGCCTTGACGCCGCCCGGACAGGCAGCGATGCAGGGAGCGGAGCTTCCGGCCCGGTCTATCGTGGCGATGCGGGGATTGGCCAGACTGTGGGGGATGAAGGCGACCTTGCGTCCGACCAGGTTCTCGTTGTAGCCGTCGATGCGCACCTCGGGGCAGGCCGCCTCGCATTCCTGACAACCGGTACAATCGGCTTTCTTGACGTAGCGGGGGGCCGAGGTGACGACGGCGGTGAATTTGCCGTTTCGCTTGATGCCGGAAACGCTGCTTCCGAGCATCAGGGTGATGTTCGGATGGCGGGCGGTCTCGGACATCTTGGGCGTGGTGATACAGGCCGCGCAATCGAGGGTCGGGAAGACCTTGCTCAATTGGATCATCTTGCCGCCGATCGACAGGCCGCGCTCGACGACGAGAACCTTCTTGTCCATGGCGGCGAGGCTGAGGGCCGCTTCCTGGCCGGCTATTCCGCCGCCGACGACTACCGCGTCATAATGTTCATTGCTGCTCATTGTAGTTCCGTAAGAGTCTTCGTGAAGTTGGCCATGTGCGAGGCGAAGGGTTCGGCACATACCGAACAGATCGCCGCCATGCGGATTCGCTTCGGGTTGATGCCCTTGTCCTTCATGAGGCGCTGGGATTCCTCGACGATGGCATTCGTGCGCTCGGCGCACTTCGGGCTGTACGAGCACTCGATGCCGTCGGCGGCGATGAAGACGCCGTCGAAGCCCTGTTCGAAGGCGCGGAGAATCCAGCGCGGCTTGACGCCCGAGGAACAGGGAACACTGATGGTATAGACCGTGGGAGAATAATGGATTTTCCGGAGCCCCGCCTGGTCGATGCCGGGGTCGGAAATCTTATCTGTCGAAAATACGAGGATTTTCGGCGATTTCGTGGCAACTTGCATGAAAAAACGTCCCCTTTGACCGGCTTGCGGCCCGTGAGTTGAGGAGGGTAAAATAAACCAATAGGAATGAACGCCGGGCCCCGCGACCCATCGCGTGGACTGGAGAGTCCGGCGTCGATTGAACCTTCCCGAAGCCTCGCTTCAGGCCTTTTTCAGGAAGACGCTGAAATAGCTGTCGGAGTCGACGACACCCATGTATTCATGTCCCATTTTGCCGCACCACTTCGGGATGTCGACCTTGGTGCCCTCGTCGGAGGAGTAGACTTCCATGACCTGGCCGGTCTCGAGTTCGCCGATGGCCTTTTTCGCTGCGAGAAGGGGGCCGGGGCAGGCTGTGCCCCGTGCATCGACTACCTTGTCCGACTTGATCCTCGTAAGTTCCGCTGTGCTCATAACTGTTCCTTTCCGCTCAGATGAAGAGCTGGACTTTGCTGTCTTGCGCGTCGCTCAGGAATGTGGCGACTCCGCAGTATTGGAGATGGGGATAATCCATCATCTCTTCTTTCTTGAATCCCATGAGGTTCATCGACATCTCGCAGATATTGATCTGGACACCGAGTTCGCCGGCCGTCTTGAGCATCTCGGGCAGGGAAGCGACGCCCTGCTTTTTCATGAGGCCCTTGATGAGTGCGGGTCCGATGCCGGCCATCTGAAGTTTCGACAGGGCAAGCTTGTCGGGCCCCTTCGGCATCATGAAGCCGAACATCTTGCTGATGAAATTCTTGCCTTTGGCCTTCTTGTCCGAGGCCCGCAAGGCATTGATCGCCCAGAAGGTGAAGAAAAGATTGACCTTCATGTCGTAGGCGGCCGCGCCGAGGGCGATGATCATCGCCGCAAGAATTTTGTCGAAATCGCCTGAAAAAACTACCATCGAGAGTTGGTCCGACCCGTTGTCGGGGGGTGGTGTGGTTTGCATACGACCATAATATACCGATTCTCTAAATTGTCCAATGCCAATATGAGGAATTCGGCATTTTTTTAACAATATCTTTTGCGCGAGTGCCGGGCATCCTTTCGCATGCCGGGAAGGGCGTGGAATGGGGCCCCAATCACGTCGCGATGATAATTAAGGTATCCATAAAATGACGGACATATGCTAATATGAATGGATGAGAAGCACCTACGAAAGCCTGAACGCCAGGAAAACCTGTCCCGAATCCTTGCTGGCCGGCGCCATCGCGACGCGCCGCTGTTTCGGGTGAAACCCCATGCCGCGACCCATCAACGAACGCAAGATCCGCATCGGAATCGCCCCCCGTGTAATGAAGCCCTCAGGCATTCCGGCCAAGGACCTCAACCACGTCATTCTAGGCTTCGATGAGGCCGAGGCCATCCGCCTGGCCGATCTTGAAGGACTCTATCAAGAAGCGGCAGCCCGTTCCATGGGCGTTTCCAGGCAGACCTTCGGCAGAATTATCGAGACCGCAAGGCGCAAGGTGGCCGATGCCCTCCTTAATGGCAAGGCTTTGCGAATCGAAGGCGGGGAAATCAGCATCAAGAAGCAGGAAGAGTCCATCGTAAAGATAGCCGTCGCGACGAAGGGCGGCGAAGTGGACGAGCATTTCGGACGGTGCAGGGAATTCCTCGTATTCCGCGTCGATGGCTCCGCCTTGGTCGGCGAACCCACCATCGTTCCCGCAGAAGGAATCGGCTGCAAATCGGGCATCGCATCCGAACTGGCCCGCGTCGGCGTTACCCACCTCATCGCCGGCAACATGGGAACGGGAGCCCAGCGCGTCCTCAACGCGAACGGCATCTCGATCGTCAGGGGCGCCTCGGGCAATGCCGAGTCGGCGGCCCTGGCCCTGCTTAATGGAACGCTCAAGGATTCCGAGGCCCGTTGCGAGGGCTCGGTTCACGACTGCGCTCAAAGGACCGAGCCCCTCACCCCCGAGGCACTGTGCCCACCCTCGAGCAGTTAGGATCCTGGTGAGGGGAGGGGCGGCGGCTCATAACTAGCATACGCCGATTTGCCTTTCGGATGATTTTGATCCTTCGCTATTTAATGCAATCATTGAAAAGGCCGAAACCGTCTGGCCGAGACGGTTTCGGCAAACCGGGGAGGTTGGCTTCTTTTTAGAAATTCCCACGTCCTGCGGCGATCGCACCCCAGAACTCCAAGACGAGGACGACAGCGCCGACGATGATATCGTTGACCATGGCTCCCGTCGCTCCGGCGTACCCGATAATGAAGGGAGCGAGAATGAGCCAGAGGCCGAGGACGGCGTCGATCCAGCTCAGGGCGCGAACGCTGCCGTTCGAACGGGACAGGGCAATCCAGAGGCCAAGGACAAGAAGGACAATCCCGAGGATGATGGCATCGACCATGGCGCCCGTGGTAGCGGAATAGCCGAGGATGAAGGGCGCGAGGATTTCCCAAACGCCGGCGACGACCGTGACCCACCCAAATGCTTTAGCGGTACCCATAAGAACCTCCAACTAGTAAGTTCAGGATGCGGCGGCCGTATCGTCGCCGTTCATGACAGATAGTAGCGGGCCAAGGTAAACGGGGGGGTAACCGCAAAGGAAATGTTTGGTAAATTATCGATAGGGTCCTGCGTGACGTGTGGCGTGTGGCGTGTGGCGTGTGGCGTGTGGCGTGTGGCGTGTGGCGCGGCGCCATGCCCGCCTTGCACCGGGCCTGCACGGGTTTTCGTGCAACCAAAATAGCCTTGGCGAATCTTTGTTGACATATTTGCCAACTTTGCATAAACTAAATTTATCGAGGTACAACATGGGCGTTCCGATCATTCATGGCAGCGGCCTCAGGTCATGTTGCTCGGTGAGCCCCGGGCCGAAGACGGAGCCCAGGAATTACGGGTGATGGCATGAGCGAGCCGCATCGTGTCGCGACCATCCTCGCCATCGACGGTGGGGGCATAAGGGGGCTGATTCCAGCCCTCATCCTGGCCGACCTTGAACAGAGGCTCAAAAGGCTGGGGTCGAAAAAGCCCCTGGTTTCGGCCTTCGATCTCATCGCGGGATCTTCCACGGGAGCCCTGATCGCCCTTGGACTCGCGCTTCCAAAGCCGCAGGCAAAGGAAAAGGATGCCGATGCGATGCGCGAACCCGCCTTCGACACGCAAGGGATCGTCGATCTCTACGAAAGACATGGCCATGAGATTTTCCCGCCCACGACGGGCCGAATCCGTTCGACGCGCCAGATCTTCAAAAGCAAATACGACGGCCTGGAATTCGAGAGGCTCCTGGCCGGTATTTTCGGAGAGGCGACGCTCAGGGACGGCCTCACGAATCTCCTAATTACCACTTTCGATACCGTCAGTCTCGAACCCCGTTGCATGAAGAACAGGCCAAGTCGCTCCGAATGGCGCGACGACATGGATTTTTACATGAAAGACGCCGCGAGAGCTTCCGCGGCCGCCCCCACCTATTTCCCTCCCGTCGAGGTCTCGCCGGTGCCTGCCAACGGCGAGCGCTATTGTCTCGTCGACGGCTCGATCTTCGCGAACAATCCTTCGTTCCTGGCATATGTCGAGACCAGGAAAATCCACCCCGAGGCCGAAGAGTTCCTCATTGTGTCCCTCGGCACGGGCGAGCCGCCCAAAGGGTATACCTATGGCGAAATCGCCGGCTGGGGCTATTTCGAATGGCTCAACCCGATGCGACGCCTCCCGCTCTGGTCGATGATGGCCGCGGGCCAGGGCCAATCGGTCAACCACATGCTCGGGCGGATGGAAGGCGTCCATTATTCCAGGATATCGGGAATTCTCGACGGCTGCAGCCCCGACATGGATGACGCGAGCCCCGCAAACCTGGCGGCCCTGCGCGAGGTCGCTCTTCACCTCATCGCCCGGCATGATGCGGAGCTCGAGGCAATCGCGAAATCGCTGTGTCGAGTCTGAATTACCGCGCGAGACGAGGGCCACTGTCCACGAAGGAGGCCTGGAAATGATGCTTCCGGTGTTGCGCTGTCCCCTCTGCAGCAAAATCCTCGAACGTCGAGCAGAAAAGGCAGTTTGTTCGTATTGTGACGAAGTCGACGAACCGCAGGAAGGAGCTCCCCTCCCCTGGCGCTGTCCAGACGGCCATTTCATCTGCGAGACCTGCAGAAGCTCGGAGCCTGAAAGGCTCTGGCCCCGCCTCGTGGCCACGGCCAAGAGCCTCGACCCCTACGCCATAGCCAACCTGGCGATGGCCCACCCGTCCATGCGCCAGACGCCCTACGGTCCCGATCATCACGGCATTCCAGCCATCGCCCTCCTCGTCGCCCTCAGAAACGCCGGAGTTTTCACCGGCACAGACCAGCGGATTCTTGCAGCAGCGAGGAGAGGCCGCGCCATGCCGAGCGGCGCCTGCTATCTCGAGGGCGGCTGCGGCGCCTGCATCGGTGCTGGGGCTGCGGTATCGACGGTCTTGAAGCTGGGGCTGAAGAGTACAGGACGAAGCTGGGCGCTGCGGGCAGTCTCCTTGTCCCTCGGGGCCCTGGCCGAAACGGGAGGGCTGCGCTGCTGCAAAGAGGCGGTCTACGAGGCCATCGGCGGAGCCCTCGCAGTTCTCGGCTCCATGATGCCCGCGGCGGCTTCCATGCAGAGGGAGCGCGTCGTTTGCTCCTTCGCCTCAGATATGCCCGAATGCAAACGATCAGCCTGCCCGCATTATCCGGGCGATTCAGCCGCGATGAGGCCTGAATGAAGGCGCGACTTCTCGTAGACGGCGAAGGCGAGCCCTCCGCTCATTTCGCGATTGAGGAAGCCATCCTCCGGGCCCTCGATGTCGGGATGTCGCCGCCGACATTGAGAATCAGACGCTCCGTCCCCGCCGTGTGGATTGGGCTCTTTCAGCGTCCGGAAGACGAGGTGGATCTCGCAAGGGCCCGGGAACTCTGCATCCCCGTCATGCGCCGACCCAATCCCGGAGGCGCCGTCTTCCAGGACGAGGGGACTCTCTGCTATTCACTGTTCGCCCCACGGCGCGACCTCTTCGTCAGGCTCGGCGTCGGGGAGCCTGTCGAACTCTATGCTCTTTTCGGCGAAGCAGCGATCCGCGCAATTGCGCGTTTCGGCGTTGCGGCCGCTCTCGCCCCAACGAACGACGCTACAGTGGGCGGCAAAAAGGTCTATGGTTCGGCACAATTGGAACAATATTCCGTCTTCGTGCACTCGGGCACCTTCCTCGTGTCCTGCGACCTCGATCGCATGGCGCTCCTCCTCAAGCCGCCCGCGCTCAAGTACGCGGAGCGCGGCATCGACGGCGTTCGCGGAAGGGTGGCCAACCTCGCCCCGCTCGCCGACTCGCCGATGACGCCAGAGCTCCTCGCGGCGGCTCTTGTGCCAGAGATTGAAAGGCTCACGGGCTACCGCTTCGAGGAGGCGGGACTGACCGAGGAAGAAGGACGCCTTGCCGAACAACTGCGATCCGCCAAATACGGGCAATCCGAATGGACTTTCAGAAAGGAGCCGCGAAGCCTGCGAAGGCTCTCGCGGAAGACCCCGGAGGGATTGATCGGCATCGCCGCCACAATCGAAGGGGGGCGCCTTTCGGCCCTCGAGGCGCATGGAGACTTCCTCCTGCCCGATACGGTCGTCCTGGACGATCTCCTCGCAGGCCTGCGCGGCCTGCCGACGGACGAAGCGGCCAAACGGATCAAGGCTTCGGCCCTCCCCCGGGAGCTCTCGGAAACGCTGTCCGCTTTGGTGGAGGAATTGTCATGAGCGAAAAGCGCATGCGAATCGAAGCCCTCATCGCAAGCCCGCCGACCGCAAAATGCGAGGCCATCCTGGCCCTTCTAGAAGAGGTCGAATCGCTGCACCCCGAAGTCGTGGTGATCGACATCTACCTCGCCGGCGAGCAGCCGGGCAGAACCCCGACGAAGGGCTACCAGGACAAGGGCAAGTTCAAGCGCGTGCCGAGCGTTTTCGTGAATGGTGCGATGGCGGCCCAGGCCGAGGTGCCACGGCGCGAAAGCCTCCTGGCCCTCGTCGATTCGGAATTGGCCAAGTCTTCTGCCGCTTGGCTGGAATAGGGCCTCTATTCCGCTAAGCCCTCAACGCGTTTGCGCAGCATCTCCTCGACGAGCCGCGCCTCGGAAACACAGGACTTGATCGAGGCTACATCAACGACAGCGGCTGCCACTTCCAAGCGAATACCCAACAGAACAAGGCTCTGCATATCGCGCTCCTTGCCAAGCTTCGCGATGGCCTTGGCCGCGCGGTCCGTCGCGAGAAGGGAAAAGGTCTTCCCCGTCTCCGCGAGGGAAGGGGCTACCTCGCTTTCCCATGCCGTGCCGAGTTTCGAAAGACTGCCTTGACCACTGACCGCCTCCAGTTCCGCGGCGAATGCGTCGATCGTGGGAACAGGCGCATTCTGGGCCGACACCTTGGGAGTCGCGACGGCGCCCAAAAGGCGGGACGGAAGATGCCTGGCGATCTCTCCGAGGAGTTCAGACCGTCCGAGGGGCTTGAGCAAAATGGCCTGGACGAGGCTGGCGAGCACAGGGCTCGCCTCGGCGGGATTCATTGAACCTGTCAATATTATAATTGGACATACCGATCCACCCTTCTCTTTCCGGATGGCGCGCACGAGGTCCTGCCCCGAGAGAAGAGGAAGCGAAAGATCCATTATGACAAGGGCGAAAGCCCGCTTCTTGAAAACCTCGAGGGCCAGCCGCCCGTTGTCTGCCTCCTCTACGCGCAAGCCGCCTTGTTCAAGAAAGGTTCTGCTCACTTCGCGACTGAAGGGATCGTCCTCGACGAGGAGAACGTCGGCCGGCTCGAAAGCCAAGACGGTCGACTCCGGCTTCGCTTCCACACCGCGGGTAGCGAATCCTTCGCGCCTGTTCTCGCGCTGGACCTCCGGCAGCGAGACAGAAAAGGTAGACCCCTGGCCTGCCACGCTTTCGACCGCGACACTACCGCCCATCGCCTCGGCAAGTTTCCTGCAGATGGAGAGACCGAGCCCCGTGCCGCCATAGTGGCGTGATTGTCCCGACTCGGATTGGCGGAAGGGCTCGAAGATTCGCTCAAGCTCACCGGCGGCGATTCCTATGCCCGTATCGCTTACATCGAAACGGATCGACACCTTATCGCCTCCGCTCTTCGTCGGGGCAACTATCGCCCTGACGATTACCCCGCCTTCATGGGTGAATTTAACGGAGTTACCGACGAGGTTGAAAAGTATTTGCCTCACCCTTATCTCGTCCAGGAGATATGCCCCCTCGATATCGCCGAGGGTTTCCAACTTGAAATAGAGGCCTTTTTTTTCTAGCTGTGGTCCGAATACCATCTTGACCTCGTTGACAAGCGGCGCGATGGCGATGGGAGCGCGATGGAGCTTCATCCGTTCCGCTTCGAGCCGCGAAAGGTCCAAAATATCGTTGATGAGGGCCAGCAAGACGTGACCGCTCGTCGCAATGCCGTCGACCCAGGCCTTCATCCGGTTCTTCTCTTCGCAGTCGCCGCGGATGAGCTCCGCGAAACCCAGGATCGCGTTCATCGGAGTACGTATCTCATGGCTCATGTTGGCGAGGAATTCGGCTTTGCTCCGCTCGGCACGCGCCAGCCTTCGCGCCTGCGATTCGAGTTCGATCGCGAGATTGCGGCTCCGTGCGAGGGCAACGGCGGCGAGAATCGAGGCAGCCAGGAAGAAAAGAATGGCGGCGACGATGCCGATGAGCGTTTCGGCCCAGGCCTCGCGATTTCCCCTGCCCAGGGCAGCCGTTTTCAGCGTGACCACATCATCCATCCGTCGATTCCAGTTCTCGATCCGCGTTTGGATATCAGCGTAGGGGTCGGGCAAATTCGTCTTAGCCAGGATTACCGAAGCCGGTGCGTTTGAAACCGCTCTCATGTCCAGAGCGCTCTGAAGGTAGGCGAACTTGAACTCGATATCCCTGCGCATGGCTTCGAACCCGGCCACGTCGAATACATTGCGCAATTCCACCACCGAAATCTCTGCTTCAAAAGCGTGAAGATCCCTATAGGTATCGTCGCGGTCGCGTCGATAGGCATCGAGGTCTACGTCGGCCTTGCTCACCAAGAAGAGCCTGGCGTCGGCCACGGCCTGGTAAAAATCGGTAGACAGATTGCCGAGCAGGATTTCGGCGGAAAGTATGTTCCGCCAGGCTCTTTCAGCCGTGGCATTGCGTTCGGCCCCCCTCCAGCTCAACTGCGTAAACAAGACCGACGCGAGGAGACCCACGGCCAGGAACGCTATCAGGAGTGGAAGGCCGCCGCGCCGTTTTTCAGGCCTTTCCTCAAGAAAGTCGTCTGCCGGTCTTTGGCTCGACCCGTTTGCCAACTCCTCGCCCGATACGTCAGCCGGCATCGCGCCCTCAGAGGCGGGTCGGTAGTTCACCTTTTTCGACACCGCAATCTCCTTGACCCGATTGGCCGCCGTCGGGCTAATTCAGCCTTGGCCTCCGCCTGCCTTATGCTTGAGGTTCCGAACACTGTCCGCAGTTGGAGCACTCGAATTGGATAGTCGTATGTTCTATCTCGAATTTTTCATCGAGAACCTTCTTTATCCCGGTCATGATGGTTTCGCTCCGGCTCAAGAGCAGATCTTCCAAGACGACATGGGCACTCAGCAACCTGTAGGACGGGTCGAGGGACCAGACATGAGCGTCATGCACTCCGAGCACGCCGGGCACACCGGCAATCGCCTCGCCCACTTCGTCGCTGCCGGCGCCCTCGGGAGCTCCCTCGTTGAGGAGATGGATCGCCTCCTTGAGGACGCGAAAGGATCCAGTGATGATGATGATGCCGATGAGGAGGCTGGCCACCGGATCGACCCAGTACCAACCGGTGAAAGCTATGATGAGGCCGGCCACGATAACGCCAACCGACGACAGTGCGTCGCCGATGACATGAAGGAATGCGGCCCTGGCATTGAGATCCTCATGGTCGTGGCCACCAAGAACGAGGGCGACAATCAGGTTGGCGGCAAGGCCGATGGTGGCAACTACGAGCATCGGCAGGGCCACGACGGGCGCGGGATTGGCCAGCCGCGTTATTCCCTCGCGGAAGATTTCTATCGATACAACGAGAAGGGATGCGCCGTTCACGAAGGCCGCGAGCACCTTCATCCTGAAAAAGCCATAGCTATGACGAGCGCTCGGGGGCCGGGTAGCGAGGCGAATGGCGCCATAGCTCAAGGCAAGGGCGAATATATCCAGAAAGACATGGGCGGCGTCGGAGAGCAGGGCGAGACTGCCTGTGAGAATGCCGCCTACAATTTCCGCAATCAGAGTCGCCGCGGTTATGAGGAGCGCGACAAGCATTTTCCCGCCCTGAGCGGCTTTTTCGTGCCCATGCCTGTCCTGGCCGTGATCGTGGCCCTCGTGTCCATGCGAATGAGCTCCCATCTTCCCCCCTCTTGATAGACCGGATGCCGCTAACGCTCCCAAGGACGGGCCGCGAGGCCACCCTTGGGGGCGCCGGTCTTCGCCCCTCGTCCTATTTCGCCTGCGCGACGAGCCATTCGAGAGCGGGCGTCGAGTTCGAGACCACCGTCGATGACTTGCTGAATTTTGCGACGGCAATCGCTTCCATGATTTCCTGGTTGGTGGCACCGGCCTGCTTGGCGGCCTTGACATTGTTCATGATGCAGGCGGGCGAGTCGAGGGCGATCGCCGCACCAAGGGCCACCAGGACCTTGTATTTCATGGCGAGGGCGCCCTCGGCGAAGGCCGCCGCCCTGCCCTCAAGATGCGCGATGGCGCTCTTCTCGTCGAGGTCGCCGATAAGCTCGAGGGGACGCACGTCCATTCCGGATTTTTTCATCGCATCGAATCGTTCTTTGAGGTTCATGAAGATTCTCCTTGCAGGAAATTCCAGCGGGGCCAGGCCCCGCGCTTAGGCCGATCACGTATTACGCCACCAGAACGAGAATCGGGACTCCTATCCCAGATTCTTGATATGGTTGAGCAATTGTGCGTGCAAACTCTTATCTATTGATGCTATTGTTTGGGCGGCGAGGCCGAGGGATGCTATGCGGTCCGAGGCATGCTTCAGCACCGATTCCATGAAACGTCGCCTCGTATCCCCATCCTTGAAGCTCCAAAGCCTCCCAGGTATCGATGTGGTGATCGAGAAGGGCGCCCGCAATGGCGAGGCGAAAAACACCCTTGAAAGACACTACATCGACTTCGGGAGCGAAGCCGTGGGCCGTCTCGCCCATCTGAGCGAGCCATTTTTCCTGAGTCGCAGATCCTAGGACCATGGTAAACCTTCCTCCGGCCTCAGGCCGTCGCGCCACGGGCCTCCGTCCGTAGCGATGCGATATATGCGCCCGCGAAACTCAAGAGCGCGGCGCCCCAGTAGACCCAGCGGGCGCTTGCGAGAAAGGCCCCCGGGTCTGTGATATGTCTGCTTCCCATCAGCGATGAGAAGGCCACGGTCGAAAAACTTATACCTATTACCATTCCAAGGTTCTTGATGAGCTGGGTGATCGCGTTGGCCGTTCCGAGCTTCTCCTTCGGGGCGCTGCCCAAGGCCGCGCTGTTGTTGGGGGACTGAAAGAGGCCGAATCCGATGCCCATGGCGAAGAGGGGGAGGAGGATGACCCAGGGCGGAGAGGAGGGGCCGATGCCGCCGAAGAACAGGAGGGCCGCACCATTGAGGATGAGTGCGGTCACGGCAAGCGGACGCGAGCCGATCTTGTCGGAGAGCCGCCCCGAAAGAGGCGAGAGGATGGCCATGGCCACGGGAAAAGCCAGGAGGTAGAGGCCCGAAACCTGGGGGGATAGGCCGAGGGTCCCCTGAAGATAGAAGGGAACGAGGACGGTGGGCGAATACATGGTCGAGAAGGAGATGAGGGAAGCCGCCAGGGCCGAGCTGAAAGTCGCGTTCTTGAACAGACCGAAGTCGATCACCGGTCGCGGATTCCGCTTCTCGACAAGGAAGAGAAGGCCAAAGGAGATGGCGAATACGGCAAGAGCTGCAAGGGCCAGGGTCCCCGAGGCGGATCGACCGCCAAGGGCGGAAAAGCCGTAGACAAAGGCGAAAATAGTCACGATAAGCAAGATCGCCCCGACAAAGTCGAAGGGATGCCTGGTCTTGGCCTCTTTCCTCGTCCTCGGAATGGTGAAGAAGGTAGTCGCGAAAGCAACGAAGGAGACGATGAAGGTGAGATAGAAGGCCGCCCTCCATCCGAAGGCGCCTATCACAATGCCTCCGATCGAGGGACCGGCGATGCTACCAATTGCCATCATCGTCGCGAGCATGCCGAGATTCCGTCCCCGTTCCGAGGCCGGGTAGCTCTCCGTCGCGATGGCCATTCCATTGGCCATGACCATCGCCCCGCCCAGGGCCTGGAGGGCCCTGAAGAGGATGAGGATGGGGAGATTCGGCGCGAAACCGCAGAGAAGTGTGAAGATCGAGATCGTGAAAAAGCCGGCATTGTAAATCCGGCCCCTTCCCCATGCGTCGGCGAGTGAGCCGAAGAGGGGAAGGAGGGCAGACATCGTAAGAAGGTAGATGGAAGCGGTCCATTGGACAGCCTGCATGCCCGCCTGGAAATCCCGGGCGATGACGGGAAGGCCGACGTTGACCATCCCTGAATCGAACATCGAGAAAAAGGGCCCGAACATGAGGGCATAGAGGATAGCGTGGGAAGGCTTTCGAAGGGCCGCGGCTTCGGACATCTTTGGCACCTACTTTATGACCGCATTGAAAAGATAGCCCGTAAGCATGATCCCAACTGCGACGACGCTGAAGTAGGTAGCGAGGAGCTTGGGCTTGAGAACCTTGCGCAAAATGATCGCCTCGGGAAGGGAAAGGGCGGTGACGGCCATCATGAAGGAAAGCGCCGTTCCCATCGCCATTCCCTTTTCCATCAATACTTTGACAATTGGTATGACGCCGGCGGCGTTCGAGTAGAGGGGGACGCCGATGATGACGGCCAAGGGCACCGCGTACCAGACGCCAGGCCCCGCTACCTTGACCAGGAAGTCGGCGGGGGCATAGCCGTGCATGAAGCCGCCGATGGCGATGCCCGCAAGGACATAGAGCCATACCTTGCCGACGATTTCCCCGACGTAACCCCAGGCGTAGACGAGGCGTTCCTTGAAGCTGAGGGTCTCGATCGCGGTCTCGGAACCCCTGATCTTGTAGACGTATTCCTCGACCCACTTTTCGAGTTTGAGCCGGCCGATCACCGCGCCGCTCAAGATGGCAACCACGAGGCCGCTCGCTATGTAGAGCAGGGCGATCTTCCAGCCGAACATGCCCCAGAGCATGATGAGGGCCACCTCGTTCACCATGGGCGAGGAGACGAGGAAGGAGAAGGTGACCCCCAGAGGCACGCCGGCCTCGATGAAGCCGATAAAGAGGGGGACAGCCGAACAGGAGCAGAAGGGAGTAACTATGCCCAAGAGGGCCGCGAGGATGTTGCCGAGAAATTCGGGCAGTTTTTCGAGGAAGCGCTTGGTCTTTTCCGGCGGGAAGAAACTCCTCACGAAGGCTATGGCGAATATTATGATAACTAATAAGAAGAATATCTTCCCGGTATCATAGATGAAGAAATCGAGGGCCGAGCCCAGGGCCGACTTTGGCGAAAGTCCGAGGGTCCCGAAGACCAGCCAATCCGAGAAATGCTGCCACATGGTCGTCGCCTCAGCTCGCTCTCGTCAGAAAGGTGGCGATCTGGTCCTTGGTCAGAACCCTGCCCGTGCTTTTGACCACGCCGTCGACGGCCAGCCCGGGTGTCGACATGACGCCCATTCGCATGATGGCCTCGACATCCTTTATATTCTCGATCTGTGCGTCGTCGATGTGATATTCCGCGATGGCCTGGCGGGCGTGCTCTTCGAGCAGTTTGCAGCGCGAGCAACCCGTGCCGAGAATCTGAACCTTCATATCTGCCTCCTTGATTTTCGCCCATCGACCAACTTTGGGCTTCACCGTTCTTATGTTTCCAATTTTGGCAATATTGCAGCAAAAAGTCAAGCGATCTTGACAAATGTTTCGCAATATTGCAACTTTGTCCCATGGGAACGTCACCGACCAAGCGCTATGAACTTCGCGTCGAGGTCTTCAAGGCCCTTGCCCACCCGATGCGGCTCTTTCTCCTCGACAAGATCAAGGAGAGGCCTCGCTGTGTCTGTGACCTCGCGGAAGAGGTCGGCATCGACAAGTCGGTGGCTTCGAAGCATCTTTCGCAGCTGAAGCGAGCGGGCCTCATCGAGGACGCCAAGCGCGGCACCCTCATCGAATATCGTCTCGTCGCGCCCTGCGTTCTGGACCTCGCCGCCTGCGCCGAAGGCGCCATCGTCGCGGCGAGGAAAAAGGGCATGTTCGAAGCCGAGGCAAGGCAGGAACTTGTCGGAAGCCTGTCGACCCCGGGCAGTCGGACCGACGCCTAAGCCCTCATCGACAACCTCGTCGCGTCGACAAGACCCAATAGGTACTGAGAGCCGAGGGCGCGGTCGTGGAGGCCGTAACCCGGCCTTCCCTCCTCGCCCCAGATCATGCGCCCGTGGTCGGGTCGGAAGGGGCCGGTGTAGCCGCTTTCGAGGAGGGCTCGCACGATGCCGGGAAGGTCGAGACTGCCTGCCGCGGCCCAATGGGCGCTCTCTTGAAAAGACCGTGGTCCCGTCACCTTGACGTTGCGAAGGTGGACAAAGGCTATGCGCGATGCGAATTCCCGGGCCATGGCGACGAGGTCGTTGCCCGCCAGGACGCCGAAGGAACCAGAGCAGAGGCAGATCGCGTTGGCCGGCGAGTCGACGATCGAGAGGAGCCTCCGCACCGCCTCCGAATCCACAATGATGCGGGGAATGCCGAAGATCGGCCAGGGCGGATCGTCGGGGTGGAGGGCCAGTCGCATGCCGAGCTCCTCCACGACGGGGACGACGGCTTTGAGAAAGTAGGCGAAGTTGGCCCAGAGTTCTTGCTGTCCGATTTCCCTCCAGCGATGCAAAAGCCTGAAGAGTTCCGAGCGCGAGTAATGCGCAATCCAGCCGGGGAGTTCGAGCTCCCCTTCGAGGGGATCCATCCGTGCCACGACCTCCTCATCGTAGGCCAGGGCCTTCGATCCATCGGGGAGGAGTTTGCCCAGATCGCTCCGCGTCCAGTCGAAGACGGGCATAAAGTTGTAGGTAATGACAAGGGGCTCTTCAGACCCGGATTGGGAGGGAGGGCCGAGGGCCTCGGCGACGGCGCGAGCGCTCTCGATCCAGGCCTCGATGCGGGCGTCTCGCTCGGGTCCGCCGTACTTGATCTCCTCATGGACAGGGATGGATTCGACCACACGCCAGTCGAGGCCCGCGGCCTCTATCGTTTCGCGAAGGGCCGCGACCCGATAGACCGGCCAGGCTTCGCCGGGCCTCTGGTCGTACAGGGCGGCGACAATGCCGCGAAGGCCGGGAATCTGCCTGATCCGCTCGAGGCCGACGGGATCGGAGTCGCCATACCAACGGAAGGTGAGAACCATGACATACTATCGGCGCGAAGGCGGCGCCGATGAAGGGCTGGAGCGAAGGCGGCGCCGATGAAGGACCGGCGCGAAGGCGGCGCCGATGAAGGACCGGCGCGAAGGCGGCGACGATGAAGGGCCGGAGCGAAGGCGGCGACGATGAAGGACCGGCGCGCGGGTGGCGCCGATGAAGGGCCTGAGCGAAGGCGGCGCCGACAAGGGGCCGGCCCCCCTCCTTATCCCGCCTCGTTGTTCCTGACGCGCTCGATCTCGTCGCGGAGTATGGCCGCCTGCTCGAACTCGAGGTTCTTCGCGTGCTCGAGCATTTGCGCCTCCATCGCCTTGATGAGGGCCTTCTTCTGCTCCGGAACCAGGATGTTGTGGGCCCGCTTGAGAAGGTCGATTTCCGAGCCGGCCTCGTCCAGGCGCTCCTCGTGGTGTCGTTCGAGGATGTCGTTGATCGCCTTCTTGATGGTGACCGGGGTGATGCCGTGTTCGGCGTTCCAGGCGACCTGCAGGGCCCGGCGCCTCGAGGTTTCGTCGATGGCGACGCGCATCGCGTCAGACATGCGGTCGGCGTAGAGGACGACCGAGCCGGCGGCGTTGCGGGCCGCCCTCCCGATGATCTGGATGAGGCTCGTTGCCGAGCGGAGGAAGCCGATCTTGTCCGCGTCGAGGACGGCGATGAAGGAAACCTCGGGAAGGTCGATGCCCTCGCGAAGAAGGTTGATGCCCACGAGGACGTCGTACTCGCCCTGTCTGAGCTGTTTGAGGATCTCGACCCTCTCGATTGTTTCGACTTCCGAATGGATGTAGCGGACCTTGAGGCCGAGGCCTGCGAGGTATTCGGTGAGTTCCTCGGCCATGCGCTTGGTCAGGGTGAGGATGAGGCTGCGCTCACCCGAGGCGATGCGCTTCCGCACCTCGGCGTAGATGTCCTCCATCTGGCCCTCGCTGGGCCTGACCTCGACGAGGGGATCGACGAGGCCCGTGGGGCGGATGAGCTGCTCCACCGGCGCGCCGGACTTGGCCAGCTCGACGGGCC
Source organism: bacterium (assembly GCA_021782015.1). Taxonomy (GTDB): domain Bacteria; phylum Spirochaetota; class Spirochaetia; order Treponematales; family Rectinemataceae; genus CAIJMU01. The sequence continues at coordinate 20,553 of JAJXVS010000022.1, forward strand.
CCGGTGTGGCCGAGACGTAGATGGTCTGGCCGACGCGTTGCTCGAACTCGTCATATTTAAGCGGACGATTGTCCATGGCCGAGGGGAGGCGGAAACCGTAGTCGACCAGGTTCTGCTTGCGGGCCCGGTCGCCGGCGTACATGGCGCCGATCTGGGAGAGGCTCACGTGCGACTCGTCGACGAAGGTGAGGAAGCCGTCGCCGAAATAGTCGATCAGGACAGAGGGCGGCTCGCCGGAGAGGCGGGCCGAGAGGGGGGCCGAGTAATTCTCGATGCCGGGGCAGTAGCCCATTTCGGCCATCATCTCGAGGTCGTACTCGGTGCGGGTCTTGAGGCGCTGGGCCTCCACGATCTTCTTCGCGGCCATGAGGCTTTCGTAGCGTTCGTCGAGCTCGCCCCGGATGCGGTCGAGGGCCCTCTGAATCTGCTCCATGGGCAGGACGAATTGCTTGGCCGGCCAGATGACCGCCGTGTCGAGCTCTTCGAGAATCGCGCCGGAAATCGGGTCGAAGCGCCTGATGCGGACGACGGTGTCGTAGTCGAGCTCGATGCGGTAGGCCTCCTGGGCCGAGGCCGGGTAGACCTCCAGGACGTCGCCGCGGAGGCGGAAGCGGCCGCGCTCGAGGACGGCGTCGTTGCGCTCGTACTGGAGGGCGACGAGGCCACGCTTGACCTCTTCGATATCGATGTCCTCGCCCGTCTGGACGGTGACGTTCATCTCGCGATAGGCCTCGGGGGTAGCCAGGCCGTAGATGCAGGAGACGGTGGCGACGATGACGACATCGCGGCGCTCGAGGAGGCTGCGCGTGGCCGACAGGCGCATGCGCTCGATCTCCTCGTTGATGTCGGCGTCCTTCTCGATATAGAGGTCCTTGGAAGGGACATAGGCCTCGGGCTGGTAATAATCGTAATACGAAACGAAATATTCCACGGCGTTGTCGGGGAAAAAGGCCTTGAACTCGCGGTAGAGCTGGGCCGAGAGGGTCTTGTTGTGCGAGATGATGAGGGCGGGGCGCTGGGCCGCCTCGATGACCTTGGCCATCGTGAAGGTCTTGCCCGAGCCGGTCACGCCCTTGAGGGTCTGCCAGCGTTTGCCGGCGGCCAAGCCGGACGCGAGCGCCTCGATGGCCCGGCCCTGGTCCCCCGCCGGCCCGTAGGGCGCGACGACGCGAAATGATTTCAATTGGTCGTTGTCGGCTCGCCCCGCTGTTGCACGAGGGGAACCTCCACGGAGAGCTTCTTCCCGTTGCGCCAGAGTTCGACAGCCACCCGGTCGCCCGGCTTGTTGTCCTCGAGCGCGGCGTAGAACTCGGCAAGGGAACCCACGGGCGCTCCGTCCACCGAGGTGATGATGTCCCCTCCGACGTAGAAGACCGAGCGGCCGTAGCGCACCGCCGTCGTGCCGCCCCGGATGCCGGCGCGGTCCGCGTTGCCGCCCCGCTGGGCCTGCGACACGAGAAGGCCCTTTTCGACCGGCACCGTATAGCCGTTCTGCCTCATGTAGTCGATGAGCTCGGGGAAGAGCTGGACGCCTTCGATCTCGATGCTGCCCCGCGTCACCTTGCCGTCCTTGATGAGCTGGGGAACGATGCGCTTGGCCGTGGCCACGGGAATGGCGAAACCGACGCCGACCGACCCTCCCGACGGAGAATAGATCATCGTATTTATGCCGATCATCTCGCCGCGCGTGTTGAGAAGGGGGCCGCCCGAATTGCCTGGGTTGATTGACGCGTCGGTCTGGATCATGTCGCGGAGAATGGTGGCGTTGTCCTCCTGCACGGGGCGGCCGAGGCCTGAGACGATGCCCACCGTGAGGGTGCGCTCAAGGCCGAAGGGGTTGCCGATGGCGAGGACGCGTTGGCCGACCTTGAGGTTCGAGGAATCGCCGAAGGGGATGGTGCCGAGGCTGAGGCCCTTGGGCGGGGTGAATTTGATGACGGCGATATCGCTTTCCGGATCGGTGCCCACGACCTTGGCCTCGTAGCGGGACCCGTTGGCGAGGTTGACGTACAGCTTGTACGCGCCCTTGACGACGTGATTGTTGGTGAGCACGTACCCGCGACTGTCGATGATCGAACCCGAGCCGGAACCGCCATCCTGGGGCACTGGCTCCATGAACCAGTTGACCGCGACGATCTCGGTGGTGATGTTGACGACCGCGTCGTTGAGTCTGCCATAGACGTCGATGTTCTGCTGTTCCTCGACACTGTAGGCCGGGCCCAAATCCACGGTGCGCGCGATTGCCTGATTCGAGGGAGAAGCCTGGAGGGCCAACTGCGCGGTGGCCCCGCCTGCGGAGAGGCCGCCTGCGGAGGAGCCGCCGGAGGCTGAGTCGCCGGGGAGGGAGCCGATGGCGGGGGACCGGGCTCCCGAGGGGAAGCGGGTACCGAGCCCGAAACCGACGCCGAGGGCCGCTACGGCGAGAGACGCGACGACCAGTACGATCTGCGAGCGGCTGTACAGCTTCATGGCAAGAACCTCCGGATCGAGTGCAGTTTAGAGCAATATAGCGATTTGGGGGGCCGCGCGTCGAGTCGACGCCCGCTTCGCTCCTGTTCCGTGACTTTCGTCCCCATCGATGCTACTTTCAAAGCATGCCCGCACAAATTTCCCATATTCTCGCCGCGGAGGAGGCCCTTTTCCGTGCCCTTCCGAGACTCGCCGAGACATGGGGAATGGCGAAGGCGGGCGGCGGATCCCATGGCGGCGGATCGCGAAGCCCGGCATCGGGAGTGGGGCCCGAAACTCCCGGATGGCGAAAAGGAACACGGGCATCGGAAGCAGCCGCCTGGTTTCGCCTGGGGGCCCAGGGTCCGGATATTTTCTATCACAACCAGAGGACCAGGCCCTCGGGCCTGCATTACGGGGCCCTCGCGCATCGGCGGAATTACGGCCTCGCGATGGAAGCGATGTGCGCCGCCCTCATCGAAGGCCGAGGGGCCAGCGCCGCTGGCCGCGCCGATCCTATCGAAGGCCGAGGGGCCCGCGCCGCAGACCGCACCGATTACCTCGAAGGCCAAGGGGCCCTCGACAGGCCCGAGGCCGCCTGGCTCATCGGTTTCGCAACCCATGCAGCCGTCGACCGCATTATTCATCCCTTCATCGTCTATTTTTCGGGCTGGCAGATACCACTCATGCCCGAAACCGCCCGCTACCGCTCCTGCCATCCCTTCCTCGAAAGACTCCTC
>JAJXVS010000275.1 GCA_021782015.1 bacterium
CGAAATGGAATTGCAGCCGATTGCGATAGCCATAGGGCGCCGAGGCCTCAAAGCCAATCCCGCCGGCCGCACCCTGCCAGCCCCCCGCCGCGCCCGGCCCGCCCCCCGCCTCCCCACTGCCCGTCGCCACCGACCCGCCCACATCAAGCCCTGCCCCGCGACGAAAAATGTCACCCAGCATGGCCAATTTCCCCTCGCGTTGAGCCCCATAACTCGCCATCTGCAAATCGCAGCCGCCGCAGATCCCAAAGAGCGGACATTCCGGCTCGACCCGATCCGCGCTCGCCTCGAGAACCTCGACCAACTCCGCGCGCGCCCAATCCCGCTGCTCACGCAGGACCAGAGCCTTCACCCTCTCACCGGGGAGCACGAAAGGCACGAAGACCGCCCGCCCCTCGTAAAACGCCAGCCCCTCGCCCCCAGCGACGAGCCTTTCGATGTCGAGCACAAGACTCTCACCGATCGCCATGGTAGCCCCCTCCCCTCTCCGTATCGGCGAACGAAACGCTGGCCGCCATGCCCTTCGTCCCCGCCCTCGCCGGGGCCCCGCAAGACCCGCTTTCGCTTCACAATCGCAAAAAATCGCCCTATACTCGCTTCATAAGGAGCACGTATGAAAGCCCTCGTCAAGAAAACCCCCGAAGAAGGCATCTGGATGGCCGACGTCCCCATGCCCAAAGTCGGGTTGACGGATATACTCATCAAAGTCAAAAAGACCGCCATCTGCGGCACCGACGTCCACATCTACCTTTGGAACGACTGGGCCCAGCGTACCATCAAAACCCCCATGACCATCGGCCACGAATTCGTCGGCGAAATCGTCGAAATCGGCAAAGACGTCAAAGGCTGGAAAATCGGCGAGCGCGTCTCCGCCGAAGGCCACATCGTCTGCGGCGAATGCCGCGCCTGCAAGGCCGGCAAACGCCACCTCTGCCCCAACACCAAAGGCATCGGCGTCAACCGCGACGGCTGCTTCGCCGAATACGTCTCCGTCCCCGCCACCAACGTCTGGAAAGTCCACCCCTCCGTGCCCGACGACATCGCCGCCATCTTCGACCCCTACGGCAACGCCACCCACACCGCCCTCTCCTACGACGTCGTCGGAGAGGACGTCCTCGTCACCGGAGCTGGCCCCATCGGCATCATGGCCGCCGCCATCGCCCGCCACAACGGCGCGCGCAACGTCGTCCTCACCGACGTCAACGACTGGCGCCTCGGCCTCGCGCGCAAACTCGGCATCGAGAACACCGTCAACGTCGCCAAACAAAGCCTCAAAGACAGCATGGAGAGCCTCGGCATGGTCGGCGGCTTCGACGTCGGCCTCGAAATGTCCGGCAGCCCCCAGGCTTTCGGCCAGATGCTCGACAACATGTACAACGGCGGCCGCGTCGCCCTCCTCGGCCTCCTCCCCAACGGCGCCGGCATCGACTGGGACAAAGTCATCTTCAAAGGCCTCTTCATCAAAGGCATCTACGGCCGCGAAATCTTCGAAACCTGGTACAAGATGGAAGCCATGATCCGGAGCGGCCTCGACATCTCCCCCATCATCACCCATCGTTACAATTTCGACGACTTCCAAAAAGGCTTCGACGCGATGGTGTCCGGTGAATCTGGGAAGGTCGTGCTGAGCTTCTGATCTCAAAGAAGGTTCGCGTCGAAGTTCCTGGTAGCCGACGAAGGCTTGCCTTCGTCGCCGCCACGAGCACCCCGCGTGGCGATGGTGTCCGGCGAATCCGGCAAGATTGTGCTGAGCTTCTGATCCAAGCGCCTGGGCGCGTTCCGGCTCCGAAGGCGCCGGAACCGGGCCGTCCGCTCCAATCTTGCCCTCGCGGGGCGCGCATGGGGGCGGGTCTTCCACGGAAGCCCCGCCCATCGCCCTTTCCGGGCTCGGGCAAGGATTTCCGCACGCGAGCGAAGCTCGCGACGGTTCCTCGCGCGAAATACCGCCGCTCAGCCGATGCGGACTTGCACCGGAGGCCTCAAAAAGGGCACTATTCAGTCGCGCGAGGGCCTTCCATCGCATTCCATTGCATCCTGCGCCTTGACCAATGCTCCCCTATAGTTTGGGTAAAATCGGCATTTACGATTTTAGCCCGGGCCCAGAGCCAATCCCCGCTTTCCTTGCGCAGATAGAAACCCTCGACAGGCCCATCCCGAAAAATACTTCTTGCGGACTCCAACTCTCGCTTTACTGCATGGAGCGAGTACTTGCCCTGTAGGATGCGCGGAACGACAGCGATATCAAGCTGTGCGGCAAAGGCATTGCGACGAGCAACTGACCAAAAACGTTTAGCTACACTGTCATAGACATCGAATGCGAGAAAATAGTCAGGCAATCGTTGGTAGTACAGGGAATGTCGGGCAGCGCACCATTCACCGAAAAGGATTAATTCGGTGCCAAGAGCGTCAAATAGGGCATCATTATGTCGAGAAAACCAGGATCCGAGGCGGGTGAATTGTCCGTCAAAAGGAGGATCCAGCCAATGCCCACGGTTCTGCGCACGGAGGCTACCGTCGAAGTCAATGGAAAATCCGAGGTTGGCCCCGTCCACCTTCTCTTCGACGATAATCTCATCGCAAAGAAAATCACGTACCTCTTCCTCGCCCATGAGTTTGTCATCGCGTGGCTCGCCCTCACCGAGCCAAACAAGGTGCGGTGTATGGGGAAAACGGACGAAAGCGCTCATTCTCCAAACTTCTTCCTATGGAATCGCTCGATATCTTCGGGACAGATGAAATTAACTTCTACTCCGCATTGGCGCAGTGGTTCTGCCCAATCGAGCCACTTGGAATCGGTCGCTTGCAGAATAGGGGGATGAGCGGGATGCGCGGCGGCTACGGCGATGAATTTCTTGTCAGCCGCGTCAAAGCCAGCAAGGCCGGGATGTTGGGGCAAGGAGGAATACTCACCATCGCTTCCCCGTTCGAGCTTTACAAGGGCACAATGCTTGGGATTTTTCCAATTTCTTACGACCCATAAGGCAAATACGTCCCCTGCCGTCTTCTGCCTCTTGGGATCCGTCTTATTGAGATATTCGTTTACGATCTCGAATCCGTCATCAAGCACCACCACCTGATCGGTCATGATGAGTTGGAGACGCAAGACACACTCAGCGACGCAGCCTGAAGTTACGTCCGGATGCTGCCCTCCCGAGACCAACACCACATTCGTATCGACGATGATACAGGGATGCTCAGGACCCTTCATTTCCCTGCCTGCGTCGCATTGCCGCGATGGTCCTTGCAGTTATTTCGCCCATGTCATCCGCGAAGAACTTCTCAGGCCAATTGGAAATATCACCGTACTCATCGATTTCCAGAGCTTCCATGACGGGATTGCCCTTTCCTGTTGAGCAGAAATAGACAGCAAGCTCTTCCGGAGAAAGGGCCTGTTCCGCGATCCTGCGCTGGAGCCGATTAAGAAAATGCTCGGAATGACTCTCGATAATGAGCTGAACGCCGCGCGGATTGCCATTCTCTCGTGCCTGTATAGCCGAAATGAATACATCGGCCAGCTCCGCCTGGACCTGGGGATGAAGATGAATTTCTGGCTGCTCCATGAGCACGATCGAATGGGGAGGTGAATAAAAGGACTGAACGATTGCCGGCAGTACCTGCGATACGCCAAAGCCTACATCAGTTATGCGGACCTCGCTCGACTTCGCCCCGACCTTCACGAGAACCTCGTATTCCTTGCGGCCTTCCGCGACAGCCTTGAGAGTGAAGTCGTGGATGATCCCTAAATCCTTCAACCAAGATGCGATGAAGGGAATGAAATCGGCATTGGCCCCTTTTGCCCGACGATTGAGCCTGCGCCCCGCTGCCTGGGCGGCGAGCATGGCACCTATAGCGTTCTCGCCTTTGCCGCCGACATCCTCGAATGATTCTCCTGACCAAGGGTAGATCCGCTGCGGATATTCTCGAAGTGGTCCGAGATGGTGGACACTATTGAAGAGAGCCTCGATTTCCAAGGCGAAATCGGAAAGAAAGCTCGCGTTCTGATAGCGCGCCCGCGACTGGTCGGAAATTCGATAGAATTTTTCAGGCGCGTCAAGTTGCCACGCTCGGCCCGTTGTCCGCACAAACGAAAATGCGTCCGACTCGAGTTGGTATTCCCTCTTGTCATCAATGCCATAGCGTATTTCGAGGTCCTTGCCTGAATCGCACTTTAGTTCGTATTTCAGATTCCGCACGACAGGCTGGGCCAGGCCATTGGCCTCGATACTTACATCCAGCCCAAGGGATCTGCCGATGAAAGACTGGCTAGGCTTGACCGGATTCTTCACTTCGAGGGCATGGTCGAGCCTCCATCCCAGCGAGAACTCGAGCGGAAGCGATACATCATGTCTATAGATGCAATCGGTGAAGGTTCCCAGATCCACGAGACTCTTAGCATCCCCGAGATGGAGGGCCCGCTTCCGGTCCGCTGTGAGTACTGTCTGTTTCAACGCAAGGATGAGATGCCCGATGCTGCTCTTCCCGGCGCTATTGGCTCCAAAGAGCACCGTCAATGGAGCAAAACGAAGCTGCCCGGTGTCCTTCCAGGCTTTGAAGTTCTTGATATGGATGGACTCAAGCATAGCTACTCCTTGTCCCTGCCATTTTTGCCGCCAATTTGACCTACGTCGACGATACGCCCGATTGGAGGGAATTGTACACGGACCAGCCTTTCCCGCGCGAGGGATCGGAGTGGAAATCGACATCGCCCATGGGAGTCGGCTGTGTCGGGGCTCGCGGAGCGAGACCCGACCCCGGGCCGGCGAAGGGCGATGGAGATTGGAACGAAGAGCCCGGTCGCGCCGGCAACGGCGCGACGCGCCCATCCGATGCAACGGCATGGCCGCTGGCATCGACTGGGACAAAGTCATCTTCAAAGGCCTCTTCATCAAAGGCATCTACGGCCGCGAAATCTTCGAAACCTGGTACAAGATGGAAGCCATGATCCG
>JAJXVS010000276.1 GCA_021782015.1 bacterium
TTTTGCCTCCGCCCGTGGGGAGGACGGCGAGAACGTCGCGCCCGCCGAGGAGGGTCTCGACGATTTCGCGCTGAAAGGGGCGCCACTCGGCGAAACCGAAAACCTCGCGCAGGGCCCGATCGGCGCGCGACATCGCGTCCTGGACCGGACCTGCGCCCCTTGCCGCGATCCGGCTTTCGCTTCCCGACTCGCGATCTTCCGGTACTTCTTCGAAGAGGTCCAGGTCTTTTCCTTGCGCCATGGCTCGATAGTGGCCGAGGCGGCGTCGTATGGGCAAGTGGGAAAGGATTGATGGTGCGCAGGTGCGCGGCAGCGCCGGAAGCCGCGCTGGAAGCCGCGCGCAAAAGCGCTATCCACCCCTTGACCCTCACCGACGCCATCACTATCTTCCCGTATACTACGAAACCGAAATATTCGGAACGGAATGTGAAGTGAAGGAACTTGAACTTATCGAGCTCGTCGGGGCTTTGCAGCGCAGGGTGATAAGGAAACTTTCCGGAAAACTCGAAAGGGCGGGCCTCTCGACGAGCGAGGGCGTGGTGCTCTGGCGGCTACACAAGAAGGGGCCCAGCAGGGTGTCGGAGATTGCGGCCCTCAGCGGCCTGCCGCCGAGCACCCTGACGGGTCTCCTCGACCGGCTCGTCGCCGGCGGCTGGGTCGAGCGGCAGTCCGATCCGGACGACCGGCGGGTGGTCGTCATGAAGGGCACGGCGAAACTCGACGAGTTCTCGAAGACTTCGATGCGGTCGGTCGCCAGGGACCTGGAACGCAGTTTCCATAATATGCCGAAGGATCTCATCGTCAGACTTGTCGGCGACCTTCGCCTGGTGCTAGACAGTCTCGAAAACGAGGATGGCTCCAAGAAATGAGTGATACTACCAATCAATATGATGTCGACAAAGATCCCGAGCCGGTGGTCTTGGCCGAGGCTGCCAAGCCGGGCGACATCGACGATCAGGGCCACATGCGCCATTGGCTCGCACCGGTGTTGGTGGCCCTCATCGGGGCCTTCATGTCGATTCTCGACTCAAGCATCGTCAACGTCGCGATTCCAACCATCATGAACGTCTTCAATGCGGCCACGAGCGACGTTCAATGGGTGTCCACCATCTACCTCCTCGCCCAGGGCGTGGTGGTGCCGCTCTCCGGATGGCTTGGCGACCGCTTCGGCTTCAAGCGCCTCTACATGGTTTCGCTGGCAGGCTTCGTCGTCGGTTCGCTCCTCTGCGGCCTCGCCTGGGACCTCAATTCCCTCATAGTTGCTCGCGTTATCCAGGCGATCGGTGGCGGCATGATCATGCCGACGATGATGTCGATGGTCTACCGCATCGTGCCCAGGGAGAAGATCGGCACCGGAATGGCGATCTTCGGCCTCGCGTTGATGATGGGCCCCGCGATTGGCCCGACCCTTGGCGGATATATCGTCGAATATGTCGACTGGCGCTGGATCTTCACGATCAATCTCCCCATCGGCATCATCGGCATTCTCCTGGCCTGGATGGTCCTCCCGGAATTCCAGTCCAAGCATCCGGGAAAGCTGGATATCGGCGGAGCGGTGACGGCGGCCGTCACCCTGTTCAGCGTCCTCCTCGCCCTCTCCAAGGGGCAGGAGTGGGGATGGACAGACGAGAGGACGATCCTTCTGTTCGCGACGAGCTTTTTCGGTCTCGTGCTCTTCGTCTACACACAGCTCACCTCCAAAAATCCCCTTTTGGATCTTCGGGTCTTCAAATACAGGTCTTTCCTCGTCTCCAACGTGCTCGTCATAGTTACTACGATTGGTCTCTACGCCGGCATGTTTTTCATTCCCCTGTTCCTGCAGAGCATCAGGGGGCTGGGCGCGATGGAGACCGGCATCTTGATGATGCCGGGAGCCCTCGCCTCGGGGGCTATGATGGCCGTCGTCGGGCGACTCTACGACAAGGTCGGTCCCAGGCCCCTCGTCGTCGTCGGAATCCTCGGCCTCGCGGTGCTCACCTACAATTTCCACAATCTCAATTTGGTGACGGCGACGAGCACCATCATGATTTGGAACTTCCTCCGCGGCGGGGTGATGGCCTTCGCGAACATGCCGGCGCAGACCGCCGCCCTCGTGGATGTGCCGGTGGAGCTCATCGGCCGCGCCTCCTCCATCTCGAACATCATCAGGAGCGTCGCGGGATCCTTTGGTATCGCCTGGCTCACTTCGGTGCTCACGGCGCGCCAGACCTTCCATGCAGCCAGGCTCGCCTGGAGCGTCACGGCATCCGATCCGACGGTGACCACCACCTTGCAGTCTCTGGGGGCGGCCTTCGGCGGTGGGGCGACGGGGCAGGGCGGGGCCCTCGCCACCATCAGCGGCCTCATCGCACAACAATCTTTCGTCGGCGGCATCGACGACGTGTTCATCGTGGCGGCCGGCATATCCTTGATAGCGCTGGTTCCCGCATTCTTCCTCAAGCGCGGTACAAGTCCCTCGGGACCCGGCGGATCCGGGCCTTCCAGTCGCATGGCAATGTCCGAATAAGGAGACGTTTTAATGGAAACAACTGACACGAACGGCCAAAATCGGCCGGCGGGAACCCCTCAACCCCCGGCTCGAGCCTCCGGTTCGCCAACCGTAAGCGCGGCGCCCCAGCATGCACCGGGATCGCGCCGAAGAATTATCCTGAGTGTCCTCGGGATCACGGTCCTCGCCCTGCTCGCCATCGTCAGCTACTACTGGTACGAAGGCACCAAATACGTGAAGACCGACGACGCCCGCGTGGCTTCCAACGTCGTTTCGGTGACGCCCGAAATTCCCGGCAAGCTCCTGGAGTGGAACGTCAAAGAAGGCGACACGGTCGTGGCCGGAGACGTCCTCGGACGGCAGGATCTCGGCTCGGCCCTTACCTCGGGCGCCCTCAATCCGCAGGGCCTCGGAGCCGTGGCCGGCGTCTTCGCCGAAAAGGCCGCGATCCGCGCTCCGATTTCGGGGCAGGTGATCCGCTCCACCGCGGTGGTCGGCCAGATGGCGGCTCCGGGGGTCTCGCTCGCGATCATCGGCGACACCGAGGGCCTCTACATTTCCGCCAATATAAAAGAAGGCAGCATTGCGAGGGTAAAGGTAGGCCAGCGAGTCGACCTGTCCATCGACGCCTTCCCCGGCCGGACTTTCCTGGGAAGGGTCGACTCTCTGGGTCGGGCGACCGCCTCGACCTTCTCCCTCCTCCCCTCGACGGGCGGTGGAGGCAACTATACGAAGGTCGTGCAGGTCATCCCGATCAAGATCGCCATCATGGACCAGGGCGGCTCGAGGCTGATGATCGGCATGAACGCGACCATCCGCATCCATCTCGAGGACTGAGACTAAGGAGCATAAGGTGAAGAAATACACAAGCGCGGCCCTTGCCGCCTGCGCGATAATCGCCGTGGCGGGCGCGAGTCTTCTCGCCGGTTGCCAGGCGAAGGCCGATCCGGTCAAACCCTTCGTGAAGACCGCGAATGCGACGGTGGGCCAGGTGGTCAAGGTTCAGGAGCTTTCGGGAGTTCTCGTTCCCGAAAAAAGTCTTAATATCTTCGGTAAACTTTCGGGCATCGCGAACCGGGTGACCGCCGATGTCGGCGATCATGTCCGAGAGGGTCAACTTCTCGTGCAAATCGATACCAAGGAACTCAACGCCCAGCTTGCGGTGGCCGAGGCCGCCGGCGTGACGGTGAAGGACCAGGCGTCCCAGGCAAAGATCGGGATCGAAAGCGCCCGGCTCAATCTGGACATGGCACAGAAGAATTACGACCGCATGAGCGCCCTCTTCAAGGACAAGGCCGTGACGCAGAGCGCCCTCGACGACGCGAGTTCCCGGCTGGACCTGGCCAAGGCCTCCTTCGACAACGCCAATAAGCAGTATTCCAACGTTTCCGGAGCCGGCGTCGCCCAGGCCGAGGCCCAGGCCAATCTCATCCGCGTGCAGATCTCCAATTCCACGATCACGAGCCCGATCTCGGGCACCGTCGTGAGCCGCAGCATCAATACCGGTGAGCTCGCCGCCCCGGGCATGCCCCTCATGTCCATCGCGGACACCGATCATCTCAAGTTCCAGGGCAATGCCTCGCAGGACGAGATTGTCCTTCTCAACGTGGGCGATTCCGTGGCCCTCACCATCGACGGCATGTCGGGGCCCCGCTACGAGGGCAAGATCACCCAAATTGGTCCCATCGCCGCGGCGACCGGCCAGTATTTTCCCCTCACCGTCTCCATCACGAACGACGGCAAGCTCCTCGCGGGCATGACCGCCAAGGCCATGCTCACCCTGACGAGCCCCCAGGGTGTCCTTGTGCCTCCTTCCGCCGTGGCTTCGGAGGGTGGAAAGTCCTATGTCTATGTAATCGGCCCGGACAACAAGGCTTCCCGGCGCCTGGTCGAACTCGGAATCGCCAGCGCCGACGCTGTCCTCGTCGTGTCGGGCATCGAAGCCGGCGAGACGGTGGCGATATCGGGCACCGGCATGTTGTCGGATGGCATGGAGGTGAGCAAGTGAATCTCCCGTCCAGGCCCCGCCTCCCCTTCGGGCTGGCCGCCGGGAGGACAGGCCTCGTCTGCGCGTTGTGCGCCATCATCATAGTACCGATGGTCGCCGATACCGGCCCAGGCCCCAAGCCCCTCTCGATCGACGATGCCGTGGCCAAGGGCCTGGCCAGCGATCCCGGCATCCGCTCGGGCAACTTCGACCTCATTTCCGCCCAGGCCAGGGCCCTCGACGCGACCTTCAGGATGATTCCCTCGGTCGCGGTTTCGTCGGGCTATACGCAGCTGTCGGCGGAACCGGTGCCGGCCTCCCTGCCGACGAACACGGCCAATCAAACCACCGATCTCACCAACGGCATCATCAACGCCTTGCTGGGTGAATTCACCGGCGCCCCCTCCAACTCCCGCGACGTCCGCGTCGATCTTCAGTACCCCGTCTTCGCGGGCTTCCGC
>JAJXVS010000023.1 GCA_021782015.1 bacterium
GATCCCGGGCCTCGCGGACCGCCCCCTCCGCGAGCCCCACTAGATCGATCGAAGGGATGCCCCTCCTGATATCGACCTCGACGGATACCAACTTCCCTTCGAATCCAAAGGGTTCAAACGCATGGATTGTCATGGAACCTCCCCGACTTGTACGCGCGCGGGAGGGATGAATGCTTCAAAATAACTGAGATTTTTGCATCATGAGCGGGAAAGGCTGGGCAAATGGGAAGAAGGCAGGGGAGGCAGACCTGGGTGGCAGCCCTTTTGTCTTGAGATTTGGCCCTCTCAGTGCCGGCTTTTTCTCAGGATCATCACAATAAAGGCCGCAGACAAGAACAGATAGGTCAGGTTCGAAAAAAGCATCTGCACCAGGGGCAAGCCGAAGAAGACGAGACGATTCTCGTCGAGGAGGCCCGTGCGCACGAACAAGTCGAAGAGGAGATCCGCATAACTCGCGACGACCCCGATGACGATGAGCATCCAGGCTACGTCGCGAGTGCGCGACCAAAGGATGATGGCAAGAAAGGTCATGATGCCCGCTACCGCGAAACGGCTGACGAGCCAGATGAAAATTCCCGTGCTCAGAAGTGACTCCCCATTCCTTCCTCCAGCCCGAAGGGGATGCAACGAAACATCGGCTGAACCTTATCGTCGAAGGAGGTCGAGATCGAATTCGCCCGCAGAAGCAGGCAAACCGACACCCCAGGCCTCGAGGAGCCGCGGATGGAGTTCGCCATAGACCCCGATCTCCCGGCCTGCTACGAGGATCCTGGCATGGCGCCCCACGATAAATCGGGGATCCTCCTTTCCTTCAGCCGGCTCGGCGACCTCGAAATCGGATCCGAGATAGAAAAGCAGGGTGGCGACCTGACTGGCGATTTCGTTGAAATCGGCTTCTGCGTGCACGGAAAGGAGGGCGAGGTACTGTCTCGTCGAAACGCCGTAGTTCTCCGAGGCGTCACGGAACGCGACCTTGCCAACCTCGAAAATTCGGTGCGGATAGGCGGCCTTGCTGGAGATCGACTCGGTCCCCAGCAATCCGGGGAGGGGAGAATTCCGAAGGTATTCGAAATTCTCCGACATGGGGTTGGCGACTCGAAGCACCTGGGTCGCGTCGATGCCCATTTTCTCGATGTAATCCTTGCCCGAGCCCAGGTAATTGTAAATCATTTCCTGATACCCGAGACCGACGAGAATCCCCTTGGTTTTTCGGGAGAAGAGCTCGATGGGCGAAAGGCGTCCGATGGTGAAGTCGCGGGGCCGCTCCGGCGGGAAATTCTCCAGGCCGATGCCGATCATCACATCTTCGATGAGATCGACCTGATGGAGAAAATCGTTGCGGTACTCGGCCGGCCAGGCGGAAACGTACTGACCGTGGATCTCGACGCGGGAGCCCGTCTTTTCCAGGGAGGACGCGACGATGTCGACCGAAAGGCTCTTGCCCAGGATGCGCGAGGCCCGGCCCGCATCGACCGAAAGCGGCTTCTGGAAATACCAGGGGAAGGTGACCGAACGGCCGAAGGGCGTGTCGAAGGGATACTCCACGAGGACCGGTTCGATCGTGTAGCCGAAATCGGCGAAATCGCAGGCCACGATCGAGGCTGCGAGCGTCACTGACGGCAGGTCGCTGCCGGTGAGTTCGATGAAGAGTTCGCTGTCGCCGACCTGGACCGCGCCGAGGCCGGCCGAGTTGATGATGGGGGGATAGGAGAGCACATCGCCCCTCGAATCGAGGAGTAAAGGATGAATTGGTTCCTTTTCGAGGATGAAAGAATACTCCCGCCCCTTGGGGTGTTCGGCGAGGATCTGGAGAAGGCTCATCTCCCTTGTCTCCTGGAGCGGCACGAAGCGGACCGTCCGGGGGTCGACGCCTTTGTAGCTGACCGGCCACTGGATTTCGGCACTCCGATAAAGGCCCATGGAAATGGTCTTTCGCTTGCGGCCATAGTTCCAGGCGAGCTTTTCCTGGGTCTGGATCATCTCCTTGAGAAAGGCGTCATCGATCGGCTTGCCTGAAACGCAGAATCCCGCAAGGAAAGGCCGGACCTTGCGCACCGATTCTTCGATGAGTACTTTGCGCTTCGAGGGCTTCCGGTCCCCCTCGCGGGAGAAGAAAGAATACATCGGACGCGCGCCGCCCGATTTCAGGCGAAGGGCCCGGGCGAGCCCTGCCGAGGACCAAAGGTCGGGGCGATTGGTGTCGTTGAGCTCGATCTTGATGATGCGTTCAGAGGCCGGCACCGACTCGGGGCGCGCCCATTCATCGAGTTCGGCCTTCGCAGATGTGAGGGCCGGTTCCAGGACCTCGGCTTCCATCCTCTGCCCGAGGAGGGAGAAAAACAGCTCTTCGTTGACTTCTATCTTGGGCATCGATGTCTCCGTCGGCCTGCGCCGTTCACATTTTGGCCCGGCGGTACCGGACGTTCTCGAGATCGGGACTGAAAAGCTCCCTGAGATCGTTGAGTCCCAGGGCCATAAGGGCCATGCGATCGATTCCTATTCCCCAGGCGAGGACGGGCACGTGAACTCCCAGGGATTCCGTGACCTCGGGCCGGAAAATCCCCGAGCCGCCGAGTTCGAACCAGCCGAGGACGGGATGTTTGATATGCACCTCGACCGAGGGCTCCGTGAAGGGGAAATAGCCGGGTACGTATTTGACTTCCTTCGCTCCCGCCACCTCGACCGCGAACATTTCGAGGAAGCCGAGAAGGGTTCGGAGGTTCACGTCTTCTCCGAGGACGATGCCTTCGGTTTGGTAGAAATCGGAAAGGTGGGTAGCGTCGACGCGGTCGTAGCGAAAGCAGCGCGCAATGCCGAAATACTTGCCGGGCACCTTCGCCGTGGGGAGTTGCCGGGCCGAAAGGACTGTCCCCTGACTGCGCAGGATGAGGCGACGGGTGAAATCGCGGTCAAAGGAATAATTCCAGCCGCGGCTCCCTGTCTCCCCTCCGTTCTCGTGAGCGGCGGCGACCCGAGACAGGTGGGGCTCCTCGATGGACTTCGCGAAGCCCGGCTCGGCGAGGTGGTAGACGTCATGGATGTCACGGGCCGAATGGAATTGGGGCATGAAAAGCGCGTCGGAATTCCAGAACTCCGTTTCGACAAGGCCACCGTCAAATTCCTCGAACCCCAGGGAGACGAGCTTGTCCTTGACCGATTCGAGGAACTCCACATAGGGATTGCGACGACCGGGGATGAGTCTCGCGGTCGGACTCTTGACGTTGTAGGGTCTGAAGGTGGCGCCCTCCCAATAGCGACGCGCCAACATTTCGGGAGTGACGGCGCCGAGCTCCTCTCCCGTGAGGCCCAGGGCATCGAGGGCCTTGGCCACCTCGGCCGCGTTCTGGTCGAGCCGATAGATCACGCGCTCGCGCTCGGCGAGCCTGAAGGGCGAATCGCCCGCTCCGCGCTTGCGCGCAATGCCGGCCAAGACAGCCTTTTCCGAGGCGACAAGGTCGGCTTCTTCGAGCAAGCCATCCACGCGGGAGGCGGCTCTCTGCAAAAGATCGCGCACAAGGGCAACCCGGGGTTTCTCGCCCGATCCATGTGCGGCCTCGAACCAACCCGCCACAATGGAGGCGCGCTTTTCGGAATCCATCACAAGGGCGCCTTCTTTCGAGAGAAGGCCGAAGGCCGAGCCGACGTCCTTTTGCTCGAGGCCGAGGGCCGCGACGATTTCGGGAAGCCTGGCAGCCCCATTTTCCGAAAGATGGCGGAGAATTCTCTCTTCGGGTGTGCCCCTGGCGGCATATTCCCGGCCAAGCGGCGTAATCTCATAGACGGTGCGCGGAATTCGCCCTGTTTCACTGGCGAGGCCCTTCGCCAACAGCCAGGAAAAGGCCTGGTTGGCCTGTCCTTCTTTATAGTTCAATTCCCGGACGAGCCGCATGGCATCGAGATCCTCGTCGGGGCCGTAGGCCCGCAAGACCTTGACCTCGAGCTGATGCAGACTCTTGGCCAGAATCGCTGCTTCCATTCAATGCTCCGCTATATCGCGCATTGCCTGATAGCCTTCGAAACCCAAGGCCGCCACAGGCTGCGGGCATAATGCCGAGAAAGAGGGGCTGGCGTCAACGAAGGCTGTCGACGAGGAAGAGATTGCCGCCTTCTTCGGACAAATAGAGGTTGAGGGCCTCGAATCGATACCGGCGGAGGGGCGGGAAACCCAATGGCTCGGCGCCCGAGGCCAGGAGCGAGGGGCCGAGCGCCTCGAGTTGCAGCCTTCGGCCCTGTACCCAGAGGGCCCCGCCAGCCAAGACGTTGTGGAACAGGTGCGAACCGAGGGGAGGCCAGGCTCCGGACGGATCGGCCTGAATGATCGCAGCCGCGTGGGCCAGGTCCGACCAGCGCAATTCGGAATATGCCATTTCGATCGAATCGGCCGGGCCCGGCAGGATCAGGATCCAGCCTTCGTTCCGCCTTCCCATTTCCGCATCGACGGCACCGAGGGCGGCCCATGTGCCACCCCCAAGGATCGGCCACGACTCCAAAATGACGAGTTCCCGAATCGGCCTTCGGGGAAGGCTTCCATAGGCTTCGCCTTCCGCAAGCTTGATTTTCGTCGCCCGCGATGTCGATGCGGCATCGGGGGTCGGGATACCATCGGGGGTCGGGATTGCCCCGGGGGTCGTGATTGCCCCGGGGGTCGTGATTGCCCCGGGGGTCGTGATTGCCCCGGGGGTCGTGATTGCCCCGGGGGCCGCCTCATCGTTTCGGTGGTAGGGCCGGATTTGCAAAAGGCTGATATAGGGTCGCCTGTCGAGGGCCGTTTCGTCGATGGCGAATTCGACGATGACATCGTCGTTGAACGCATGGGAGGCCATATCGAGGAGGCGCGCGAAGGCGTTCAGGACACCGGACCCCTGGAGACGGCGAAGCACCCTCCCCGTGCTGGCGGCAGCGTCGATTTCCTGCCCGACACGGACGAGATCGGAAGCAGACTGGGGCGCGGCCAGGTCGAGGCGGAGAGCGCGGGTCGAAGCGGCCCAAGGGCCCAATTTCAGGCTGTTGGGAAGGCCCTCGGAATCGAGGGACAGAACGAGGGCCGGGCAATACGCGGTGAGAGAGCTCCCCATTCCCGGAACGAGTGCGATGGCCGGCATTCCCTCGCCCGGCCCGCGCAGGGGAGAGCGAGACCAGGCGAGGCCGGAGACAAGGGGCATAAAGGAGGCGTTACGCTCCCGGCCGACCAGTTCCTGGACAACCAGGCCCATGCGCTCTTCTTCAAGGCTATAGCCGGCAGCGCTGATATGCCGGCGGGCAGTTTCGGAGAAAAGGCTCCTCCAGACCTCGCGGACGGCATCGAGGAAGGCCGCCAGTCTCGTTTCGGAATCGCCCCGATTGGCGAGGAACCTCGTGGCATAGAGGCCAGCAAGGGGAAGTCGCACCATATCCTCGAGGAGGCCGGAAGAGCGAATGGCCAAGGGGCGATAGCAGACACCGAGGAAACGGCGAACCTTCTCGACAAAGGCCTCAAGAAAGACGGCCTGGGCGAAACAGGAGCGGCAGGCATCGTCGGACGGCTCGTAATAGGCCTTGGTCCACAGCCCGTTGCGTTCAAGGAAGTCTTCGAACTCGTCGATGCCGATGAAGAGGGTTCGCGGCATGCCGATAAACCACTCGCCATGAGCCGGATTGGCATGTTCTTCACGGATGAGGCGCCCCAGGAATTCGATGCCCCTCCCCTTCCCTCCGACCGAGCCTGGGCCGAGACGCCCCATCGAAGATTCGTCACGGAAGGTCACCTCATCGAAGTCGGGAACGAGCCCTTCGGATTTTTCCAGCCTCACCTGATCGAGCACGTGGAGGAGGAAGGCCCGAAGATCCTCGGGCGTCGAAAAGTCCTCGATCGAATATTCCCGGAGCAGGGCCGCGAAGCGATACTCGCCGCGGGCCGTGAGCCAACTGGAAAAATCATTCCGCGCCGCGTGCCGAAGAAGGCTATCGGGAGGCACTTCGGCGACCTGCCGCGCAAACTCGTCGATTGTCGAGGCATGGGAGAGCGCCTCACCGTCCCGCCCGAGGAAGAGGAATTCCCCGAATCCGAGGCCGTGGCGGATGAATCCTCCTAGTTCGGTGGCCAGGGATTCTGAGGACTTATCGGCGAAGGCGACGCCGAGGCTTTCGGCTCGCTCCCGGACGCTCTCCTCGCTCGATTGGATCATCACCGGCACTTCGGGGCGACGGCGTCTGGCCATGGCCACGAAATCGAAACCAGCCTCGGGGTCTGGCTGACCGCGATGTTGAAAGCGAAGGTCGGTTATTACCGCGAGAATGGCCGCTTCATAGCGGAGGAAAACGGCCTCGGCCTCTTCGTAGGTGGAGGCGAGGAGGATTTTCGGCCGGGCCCGGGCGCGAAGGAGCCGGTAGGTCTCGACGCCCCGCTCCTCCTCGATGAGGGTGCGGGTCTGCTTGAGCAGCACGGTGTAAATCAAAGGGAGGTAGCGGGAATAATAGCGGATTGAGTCTTCAATTATGAGGATTACCCGGACGAGTCCCGAGGCCACGTCGGCGTCGGCATTGCCCCTGTCCTCCACGTACTTGATCATGCCGACGAGGAGCTTGGAATAGCCGTTCCACACGAAGACCCGATCGATGAAGGCAAACTCCGGACGCGCGGAGTCCATCTCCGCCAGGCTCGAATTGTTGAGGACCAGAAGGAGTATGGGCATGGAGGCCCTTCGACCGCGCATCTCCTGCGCGAGGCGGAGCGGCCGATCGTAGTCGAGGCCGACCATTATGATCACGAGGTCGCAGTTTCCCGACTCCAGACGGTCCAGGGCCGATTCATCGGTATAGGCGGAGGTCACCCGCGGAATCGTCGACAGGTTGAGCTTCGAGTATTCACCCGTGATCTGCTCCGTGAGGAATCCGTCCGATTCGACGACGAAGGAATCGTACAGACTCCCGACGAGAAGGACTTCGCTCACCCTGTAGCGCATGAGATCGTGAAAGAGACTCCGGTCCCGACGCTCCTTGTCGAGAGTCAGGAGCAATTCCTCAAATCGCATGGTGGAAAGAATAACCCGTCGGGCCCCTATCCGCAACGCGGGGGCCGAAAGGAAGGCGGCCCCCTCCGGATCTCCGCCTGCGCGGAGGCTCACTCCTCCGAATCGGGAACCGCATCTTCCGCCGCGTCGGGCTCGCCGACCACCTGTTTGAGAATGGCGGCGCGGGAGGCCTTGCCGTCCATGAGCACCTCGACCGGCTCCTCGAGCCTCGTCCAGGCGCAATGGCCGAGCCGGGCCGCCACGGGCCGCGACCTCAGCCAGGCCCAATCGATGTCCTCCGAGCCCGACCAGGGCACCGTAAGATAGCCGATATTCATACTTGTGACATTATGGAAGAAATGGGAGCCGAGCGAGGATTCGACGCGAAAATCCGGGAGGTCCGCCTCGACGATGACCGCCGCGTGGGCGATCTGCGAATAGGCGACGGGGATGCCAAGCCAGGGATCCCTCGTGCCCCAGCGACCGAAACCGATGAGGAGGTAGCGCCGTCCCTCCGCGGCCACGAGGCGATCGAGGGTCTCGATCTCCGCCGCGATGGCCAGGGTGGATTGCCTCTCGAAGGCCGCGGGATCGATCCATACGATATCGAGAAGCCCATCGATCCTGCCGTTGCCCATGCTCCTGGATGAGAGGATGAAGGGATCGCGGATCTCAAGGCGGGCGAGGTCCACGTCTCCGCCGCGGTCGGTCCGAATGAGGGGCTTGAGCTGGAGGATGTAAAAGGCGGGTCTGCCCGATTCCTCGTCGAGATTGAGGGCGTACTCGATTTCCACGGGAGAGCCCATCGAACGGGAGCCCACGTCGAGTACGAGGTCGACGAGCCTCGCGAAAGGCAGCGACTCGTACTTGAGTATGTTCGCGAGATCGATGAAGCGGAGTCCGGGTTGGGAGGTGCCCGGTACGAGGCGATCGTTGGGGGCGTCCCAGGTCGAGGCCAGGAGGCGGAATTTCGGATCGGCCTCGGCCTCGTCGAGTTCGAGTTCCTCGATGGCGGCGTCCTCCCCCGAACGGAGGTCCGGCTGCGAGCGCTCCATGTCGATGGCCCTGAACATGCGTTGCGAGTTTTCGCGCATCCGGTCGCCGGGAATGATGTCGATCTTCGGATAGCGCGGGCAGAACCGGTGGCTGGCGCCGCCGTCCACCACCCAGGAGCCCAGGCCGAGGGCTGCCAGGCACAGCCCGTCGTCCGGCTTGAGATAGGAAACGGGGTAATAATTGTGAGATTGGGCCGTGCCGGAAAGATGGGGATAGTACCAACGTCCACGGCGTTTCCCGACCACTTCCTGCAGCACGATGGCCATGCGCTCCTCCTCGCGCTGGTAGCGGGCGACCTCGAAATAGGCCCTCGCCTTGGCCGAAAAGAGGCTGGCGTAGATCAGCCGGATGGCTTCGCAGAGCTGCCCCAGGCGCAGCTCCGGGTCGGGGTGGCAATTCGGAATTAGAAGAGTCTCGTAGATTCCCGAAAAAGGCACCATCAGCATGTCCTCGAACAGGCCGGAAGAACGCACGGCGAGGGGCCTGTCTGTCGCGCGGACGAAACGGTCGAGCCTTGCGACCAGGTCGGGGTCGAGGGGCGAGGCGAGAAAACGCTCGGTGACCTCCTCGGGGCCCGCCTCGAAATAGGCGAAGGACATGAGGCCGTTGATTTCCAGGAAGCGTTCGAACTCGTCGATGCCGATGAAGGCCGTCCGCGGAAGCTTAACCTCCATCCCTTCGATGTGACCGGCGAGCTCCAGATGGTCTATCAGGCTCTTGGCGAATACCAGACCCCGTCCCTTCCCTCCCACCGAGCCCGTGCCGAGACGGGTAAAAGACTCGTCGTCGCGAAAATGCGCCTCGTCGAAGGCGGGCACGGAACCCCGTTCGCGCTCGCGCCGGGCCTCGTCGAGAATGCCCACCAGAAAGGATCTGACTTCGTCGTCGGAACCGAAATTCATGCGCCCGTAGCGCCGGAGTATGCTGGCGAAGCGCAATTCGCCGCGAGCCGCGAGCCAGATGGAAAAATGGTTGCCCTCGGCATGGCGGAGGAGCACCTCGGGAGGCACTTCCTCGACGCGCCGCATGAACTCGTCCATGTTCTTCGCGATCGCGACCACGGACCCGTCGTTGCCGACAAAGCGGAAAGGCCCGAAGCCGAGGTTGTCGCGGAGGAATATTCCCACCTCGTGTTCAAGGGAGGGAGAAGCCTTGTCGACGAAGGCCGCGCCGAGGGCCTCCGCTCCGGCCCGCCGCCCCGGGTCCTCGGACTGCAATATGAAGGGAAGATCCGGCTTGAGGTCCTTCGCCAGCCGCAGCAGGGCCAGCCCGGCCTCGCCGTCCAAGCTGCCGCTTCTCGGAAAATCGAGGTCGGCGATCACGGCAAGGAGGTCTTCCTTGTATGTTTCGAGAAGATCCACGGCCGTCTCCCAGTCCGAGGCGAGAAGCACCTTGGGTCGGGACTTCGAACGGAGGAGCTTGTACACCTCGTCGCCACGCTCCTCCTCGATGAGGGCCTGGGTCTGACGCAGGATGACCCGGTACATCAGGGGGAGAAAACGAGAGTAATAGCGAACAGAATCCTCGATGAGAAGGATGACCTTGACGAGGCCCGTCGCCACATCATCGCCTGCGTTGAGAAGGTCTTCGAGGAATTTGATGATTCCTATGAATAGTTTGGAATAGCCGTTCCAGACGAAGATCCGGTCCACGGTGGAGAGATCGCAGCCGGCCGCCTCGACGCTGGCGAGGACGGCGTTGTTGACGACGAGAAGGACGAGGGGGATCCCGGGCAAGGCGGCCCGGAGCTCCGGAATCTGCTCGATGGAGGGTCGAAAATCGGTGCCCGCCATGACGATCACCGCGTCGAAATGCCGGTACGCGGCCAGGGAGAGGGCCGCCCCCACATCACGCGCCGTGGCGATCCTCGGCACGGAATTGAGATTGAGCTTGAACAGGTCGCCGTAGCTCTGCTCGATGAAGACGCCGTCCGATTCCATCACGAAGGACTCGTAGGGCGAACCGATGAAGAGCACCTCCTTAACGCGTCGCTTCATCAGATCGTGGAAGGCGTTGCGCTCGTTGCGGCCGCGATCATAGGAACGGACGAGGTCGTCGAACAGCATCTGCGGCGACCTCCCTCAGTCCACGGCGCCGAAGGGCATGGAGAGGGCGAACCGGGCGCCCTTGCCGGTCCCTGGCGCATCGAAGGCGAGTTTGCCCTTTAATTGCTGGGCCAGCATCTTTGCGATCGAGAGGCCAAGACCATCCTGCGAGGCCAAGCGGAAACCTTCGGGCAGGCCGCGGCCGTCGTCCTCGACGACAAGGGAAAGCCGCTCGTCTTCAAGGCCAAGGCTGACGGCGACCCTTCCCTCGTCCTCGGCGCCGAATCCGTGGCGCACTGCGTTGGAGACCAGCTCGGTGCAGAGAATGCCGAGGGGGACGGCGCGCTTCGTATCGAGGGGGATCGGGGCCAGGTCGAGACTGAGGACGACATCCGGACGGTCGAGGGTCTGCGAGATGTCGAAGATCAGCTTTTCGAGATAGGCGCCCAGATCGATCGCGGCCGCATCCCCGGATGCGAACTGCATCCGATAGAGGGTCGAAATCGAATCCACCCTAAACCGAAGACTTTCGAGGGCGCTCCGCAGTTCGCCCGGGCCGGCCTTGCCCTCCTCGAGGGAGATGAAGGAGGAAATCATCGCAATGCTGTTCTTTACGCGATGCAGGATCTCGCGGAAGGCCGCGTCTTTTTCGCGGGAAAGCTCCTCCGCTCGCTGCCGCTCCCCCATGCGCTGCGTCGCGTCGCGGGAAACGACCACCACGGCGCGGGGCAGATCGCCCAAAGGTCCGGCGCCGCAGGCTCCTTCCATCCAGAGGAACTCCGGCCCGGAATCCTGATGGTCCTCAGGCTCCGAAGGAAAGCCCCTTTCCACCTCCGCGCGACGAAAACGATAAAGGATATCGATCGACCCAGGAGCCAGCGACAAGGCTCGGCCCAAGGATTCTCGCATGGCGGGCCGATCGTCTGGATGGACAAAATCGAGAAAGGCCTTGCCCCTAAACTCGTCGGCCCCGTGGCCGTGGAGGCTCACGCCGGCGCGCGAAACCCGAAGGCAGCTGCCACCCTCGTCGAGGACGGCCATGAAATCGGGAACGATCTGGAGGAATTCATCGAGTTCCGAATGGTGGTCCGGGGCCCAGTTTGGCACGGTCGCCCTCCCCGCTCCACTCTAGCCTGCCCCACCGACCGCCGCAAGCGTAAACAAAAAAGGCCATCCAACGCGACTGCGATGGACGGCCTTTCAAGTCTCGCGGTCATGACAGGCCGCGGGAGGCGATCGACGAAGTGCTTACACCAAACCCTGAGCCAGCATGGCATCGGCGACTTTCTTGAAGCCTGCGATGTTGGCGCCGATGACGTAATTGCCCTCGAAGCCATACTGCTTTGCCGTATCGACGCAGGCGGTATGGATATTCACCATGATTTCGTGGAGCCTATGATCGACTTCCTCGGCGCCCCAGGCGAGGCGCATCGAGTTCTGGGACATTTCAAGACCCGAGGTCGCGACGCCGCCAGCGTTGGCAGCCTTGCCGGGAGCGAAGGGAATCTTCTTTTCGATGAAGAGCTTCCAGGCTTCGGGGGTGCAGCCCATGTTCGAGGTCTCCACCACGACCTTGACGCCGTTGGCGATGAGGGCCTTCGCGTCATCTCCGTTCAACTCATTCTGGATCGCGCAGGGGAAGGCGAGATCGACCTTGACTTCCCAGGGTTTCTTGCCGGGATTGAAGGTCGCCTTCGGGAATTTCTTGACATAGGTGGCGACCTTGTCGCGATCGATGACGAGCATCTGCTCGAGATAATCCCACTTTTCCTTGGTTCCGATGCCGTCGGGATCGTAGACGTAGCCGTCGGGACCGGAAATGGTGACTACCTTGGCGCCGAGCTGGCTCGCCTTGATGCAGGCGCCCCAGGCGACGTTGCCGAAACCGGACACCGACATCGTTTTGCCCTTGAGAGTATCACCATTCCGCTTGAGCATCTCTTCGGCGAAATAGACGGCGCCGAAACCTGTGGCCTCGGGGCGGATGAGGGAACCGCCGAAGCTCATGCCCTTGCCCGTGAGGACGCCGGTGAACTCGTTGCGAAGGCGTTTGTACTGGCCGAACATATAGCCGACCTCGCGGCCGCCGACTCCGATGTCGCCGGCTGGCACGTCCGTATCGGCTCCGATGTGCTTGGAGAGTTCCGTCATGAAGGACTGGCAGAAACGCATGATTTCATTGTCGCTCTTGCCATGGGGATCGAAATCCGCACCTCCCTTGCCGCCGCCCATGGGGAGGCCGGTGAGGGAATTCTTGAAGGTCTGCTCGAAACCGAGGAACTTCAAGGTGGAAAGCTGAACCCGGGGATGAAAGCGGATACCGCCCTTATAAGGACCGATTGCCGAATTGAACTGCACCCGATAGCCGCGGTTGATATGGTACTCGCCCTTGTCGTCCATCCACGGCACGCGGAACATGACGGTGCGCTCAGGCTCGATAATCCTTTCGAGAATATGCTGGGCCTTGTACTTGGGCTCGGCCTCAACAAGGGGCTCGATGGACTCGAGGACCTCTTCCGCCGCCTGGATAAACTCACTTTCCCAGGGAGTGCGGGCCTTGAGATCGTCCAGAACCTGACGGATATAGGCATTCATGCTGATTCCTCCTGCGCGCTCTTGGCGCGCGCAGGGTAGTCTACCCCGATTTCCGAAATCGGACAAGATAAAAATTGCCTGATGAAATGCCGTTTTACAATGCGGAACAAGACGCCTCGCTTCGAGGCCCCCGGGGAAGGTGCACTACTTAAGCTGCCTGACCGCAAGAAAGAGCGTGGGCAATTCGGGCGAGGCGGCTCCGCCGAAGGCGGCAGTCCCACTCGAGCCAGAGGACCCGGTGGATGAAGCGGTGGCGGAGGAAGAACTTCCGCCCGGAGACGCGGCGATCACCTCATCACCGAGGTTGATCGTGTCGAAAAAGCCACTGCTCTTGAGGGTACCCATGGACACTTCCTCGTCCACCCTCGAAATTTCCAGGGTGCCGATCTGGGATTGAGGCGGCCACGAAGGCCCCAGCCCCTCGCTTTTCACCCCGAGCATGCCTTTCTTGATGACCAGGAGTCGGTCGCCTGCCTTGACCCCATCGGTTGTCCCAAGATCGACGAGCACCGAATCCTGGCTCCGGCGCTGTATGCTCCCCTTGGGCTGGAGGGCGGCCACGAGACCATCGGCCAATCCAAGGGCGGTATTCTTGACCCGATCATTGCCGGTCCTATAGGAACGAAAGGTCGTGGCGAGGCTGCCGGTCTTGCCCACCCGGAGTTCGCCGCCGACCTGGATTTCGCGATCGCTCTCCCGTATCGAAAGGATCAGGTAATAATCGGCGCCGGCCTCGCGGGCGAGACGAAAGGCCTCGCCTGGGCTCGAAACCTTGGCCTTGAGCCGGGGCACCGAGAGCCTGGAGCTGGAAGCCAGAAGGTCCAAGAGATAGCGGCGGAGCACCGGCGAGGCATCGAGGTGATGCTCGGTCGAAAGATCGGGTTCCCAAAACAGGGCCACCGAATAGGGGCGCTTGGGAAGGGCGAACTGGTCGACATTCCAGTCGCTCGAGACCGTCCCAAGGAGGAGGCTCGCGTAAATTTCGATGGTATCGAGGGTATTCTTGTCGGCCTTGCCGATTCCCTCCAGAAAGCGGAGCTCGGACAACTGCCTCGCGGGGTAGCCGCGCTTTCTCAATAGATCGGCGTAGCGCATGCGACCCTCGACGGAGTAGGGGTCGATCCTGAGGGCGCGGCGATACTCGACCATGGCCTGATCGAAGTAACTCCGATCTTCGAGTTCCTTGCCCTTGGCCACATGCCAATCGGCATAGCGCTTGCGAAGGGGGCCCTCCAGCGGGCTCGAATCCATGACGACTTCCTCAAGCGCGATGCGCGCCATTTCATCGTCGGGGCTGAGTCCCGTCGCCGTATCGAAGCTGTAGATCGCGTCGGAAGACTTGCCGAGGGCGACCTGCGCCTGGCCGAGGGCGAACCACGCGAGTTCGTCTTTGCGGTTGGCCGCAATGGCATCGCGCATCACCGACTCGCTTCCGGCGAAGTCGCCGGAGGAGTAGAGCAGCGAACCGAGAAAGGCGTAGTATTCGCCCCGTCCCGGGTGCAACTGCACGGCATTTCGCGCGTGGAAAATCGCCTGGGCGGTCTGGCCGCGGGCGGCGTCGACCTTGGCCGCCACCAGCTGCACGCGGGGGTCGTCGGGATGGGCTCCCAGCGCCCGGTCGATCAGCACCGCGGCGTCGGCGCGGCGTCCCTGATCGAGGGAGACGAGGGCAAGGGACGCGAGGGTTCGGGCGTCGAGCGGCGCGATGCGGAGGCTCTCCTCGAAACGGAGCCTGGCCTCGGTCTTCTTGCCTTCGGCCAGGTCGAGGAGAGCGAGTCCGAAGCGGGCGTCAAGATCGTTCGGAGCCATCGCCAGCGCAGAGTTGAAGGAAGCCCGCGCCGACGCGACATCGCCGAGGCCCGCCTGGATGAAGCCTTCGAGATCGATGAGGGCGCGGTCGCCCCTGCGGAAGGGCTCAGCCCTCCGGCCGTAGGCGAGGGCCTGATCATACTCGCCAAGTTGATAATAACAATTGGCAAGGCCTACCATCGCGTCGCCGTAGGATGGGTTGATCCGCAAGGCGGCCATGTAATCGTCGATCGCGCCGTACCAGTCCTCGGAAAAGGCACGGGTCACGGCCCTCGAAACGAAGTCCGGCGCCGTGGTCGGATTGGCCGGGACCCCGCCCGATTGCCAGGAGCTCTGAGCCGTCGCCTGGCCGAGGCCGTTCGCCACGAGGAGGACCAGGGCGAAAGGCAGGAACTTGGACATGATCACGCAACCCCTCCAGCTTGCTCCCGGCGCGTCACGCGAAGGAGCTCGATCCGGTGACCCTCGGTCTCCTGGACCGCGAATTCGACGCCGCCGGCCTCGATGGTCTCGCCCCGCAGCGGAATCCGGCCGAACAGATCGAAGACGTAGCCGCCCAGCGAATCGAAATCCTCGGCGGGGAGTTCGAGCCCCGTGCGGACATTGAGCGAGTCGAGATTGACGCGGGCGTCGCAGAGCCAGGAGGAATCCCCGAGGGGCACGATCTCCTCCCTCTCCTCGTCGTATTCGTCCTGGATCTCGCCCACGATCTCTTCAATTATGTCTTCCAAACAGACGATGCCCGAAACTCCGCCATATTCATCGACCGCGACGGCGATGTGGACGCGGCGGCGCTTGAACTCCCGGAGGAGCGCGTCGATCCGTTTCGTCTCGGGCACGAAAAAGGGTTTGCGAAGCAGGGCGGGAAGGGAGAATTCCTGCTCCGTCACGAGGAATTTCAGCAAGTCCTTCGCGTAGAGCATGCCGACGACATCGTCGATTGTCTCGCGGTAGACGGGGATGCGGGAATGCCCGGAAGACACCACGGCCTCGAGGAGTTCGTCGCGCTTCGCGCCTATCGAGACGAAAAAAGTGTCCGTCCTCGGAACCATCACCTCCTTGACGAGGGTCGTGCCGAGTTCCTGGACGCCCCGGATCATCTCGCGGCGTTCCTCCTGCGCATCGAGACCCTCCGTGCTCGCGTCGCCGCCCCCATCGAGGCGGGCACCCGCGGAATCGGATTGGGCATCGGAGGAATCCGCCGCCCTTCTCAGCCCGAGGCGGCCGGCGAGGGCGCGAAAGAGATCGCTCACGAAAAGGCCCCCCGGCCGGGACCCAGTTCAAGGAGGAGGCTTTCCTGCAGGGCCAGCATCGGACGCGAAGGATCGTTGTCCTCGTGATCGAGGCCCGAAAGATGGAGGATGCCGTGGAGGAGGAGGCGCCGGAGTTCCTCTCCGCGGGGAACGGAGAATTCCGCCGCGTTGCGATCGAGGGCCTGAAGGGAAATGACAATGTCGCCGGCGAGCAAGCGCTCGTCGCCGTCCTCGTCCCGGTAGACATCGCCCTGCCCGAAGGACAGGACGTCGGTGGCCTCGTCCTTGCCCCGGTAGTCGGAGTTGAGATTGCGTATGAAAACATCGTCGCAAAACAGGAGGGAAAGATCCCAATTGGTCTTTTCGAGCCTCGCCAGCGCGTCGAGCGCGTAGGCCTCGGCCCCCGAGGCGAGGGCCTCCCGGTCCAGGCTTTCCGGCAGAGGCAGGCCGTCGGGCAGTTCGAAGGACAGGGCCACGCGGTTCATCGTCATTCTTCCTTCGTCCTGGGATATTCGATGCGCGCATGGTGCTGCCCCGCAAGCGTTCGCGTGAAACTCGCGCGGATCGTCTCCAGGTCACGAAGCGTCAGATCGCATCGGTCGAGCTGGCCCTGCTTGAAACGATCGAGGACGATGTCCTTGAGGAGGGCGTCGATCCGCGCGGGGGTGGGCTTCTTGATCGTGCGCACCGCGGCCTCGGCCGCGTCGGCGAGCATGATCACCGCAGCCTCGCGACTCGAGGGCGGCTCGCCCGGATAGCTGAAATCCTCGGGATCGGCCTCCTCGTCCTTGTTCGCCCGATCGAAGAACCAACTGATAAGACCGGAACCGTGGTGTTCGGCGACGATGTCGATCACTTTTTCCGGGAGGCCGAGGGCCCGGGCCTTTTCGACCCCGAGCTTGACATGGCTGCGTATCACCGTCGCGGAGAGCCGGGGATTGATCTCGTCGTGGCGATTGTAGGCACCCTGGTTCTCGACGAAATATTCGGGTTGATCGGCCTTGCCGATGTCGTGGTAATAGGCGCCGACCCGGGCCAGGAGGGGATCCGCGCCGATCTCCCGACAGGCCGCTTCGGCCAGGTGGGCCACGGCCACGGAATGACTATAGGTGCCGGGTGCCGCCGCGAGGAGGCGCTGCAAGGCGGGCGCGTTGAGGTCGGACAATTCGATGAGGCGGAACCGTGTCGGGGCGTTGAGCAGTTGTTCGAGTACGGGGAAGACGCCGAGGGCCAGGAGGGCCGAGGCCAGACCGCTGGCGCCGCCGGCAGCGAAGGGGGCCGCCAGTTCGCCCCAATCTTGCGTAAAGGGAACCGAGAGCGCGAAGGAGCCCACGGCTTCGATCACGGCGAGGCGGAGGCCGGCTTTTACGAGATCGATCCGCGATTCCGCTCCCCTGACCGCGAAGGCCGCGGCACCTGTCGAAAGGAAGGAGTAGAGGAAGGTCCTCGGATCGTACCCAGAGGCCCCCATCATGAAGAGGGAGAGGACAAGACCGTAGAGGACCGCGAAGCGCTGGCCGAAAAAGACGGAGAAAACAAGGCAAAACAGGGCTCCGGGCGCAAGAAATGCCACAAAGGAGCTGTCCCCCAAGAGCGATTGGCTCGTGAGCACGACGACGACGACCCACGAAACGAATATTCCGGAGGCGGCCAGGACCAACTCCCCATCCTCGAGCCGCACCCCGCTGATCTCCGGGCCGAGCAAGAGGAGGGCCAAAAGGCCCAGGGTGACGAGGAATACCACATCGCCCGCGATGCGACCCCAGGCCGGCCGGGAGAGTGCCTCACGAGCCGCTGTGTACCTTGCGAAATCGGCCTCGGAGATCACCAGCCCCTTTCGGAGGAGCCTCTCGCCCGGCGCGATGGTTCGCGTGACGGCGTCCACCTGGTGCACGGCCGAATCGAGGCGTCGTGCGCTGGCCGAGGCGGCGAAGAAGACATTGGCCACCGCGAATTTCTTGACGAGCGAGGCCACCTTGGGGGCGGAGGATTTGGACAGGCGGCGTTGGTCCTCCTCATCGCGGATCTTGGATTCCAGATTGGCGAGGGTGACGATGTCGGCAAAGCGGAGCTCGGCGCTGTCCTGAAGCGGCCCCTGGCCGCGCCTCAGCTCCAGATATTCCGTACTATACCGATCGAGGCCGGTCGAGGGGAGGGCGAAGATGCCACGGTCGAGGAGCCGGGCGAGTATGGCCTCGGCGTCGGCGAGTTCCTGCTCGCGCGAAGGCGAGAGCAGGAAAAGGGCGACTTCCTGCCTCGAGAACAGGCCGGGGAAGTCCCGCTGCAAGGTAAGGAACAGGGTGTCCGACGATACCCTGGCGGACAGGATCGAACTCAGGAGCACCCGGAACGAGGCGTAGCGGTCCAGGGCCTCCCTCGTGGCCTTGATGTCCATCTCGAAAATCGGCAAGGTCAGGTGCGCTTCCGCCTCGATTCGCAGGCCGGTCGCCTTTTCGTCGACATAGGTCGCCTTCCTGACGGCGATGACATCGACGGGCGCGATCTTGCCCACGGCGATCGAATTGGGGGCCGCGACGGTCATGCCCGGCACGACGCCCACGCCGACGATCGTGACGACGGCCGCAAGCAGAAAACCGAAAATGGTCAGGAGGCGGAGCCTGTCCGTCTTCCAGGCCCCGATCAGGAAGACCAGGGCCTTCGGAGCGCCGGCCTGCCCCTCGCTACTCCGACTCATAGGCCTCGATTATCTTCCGCACCAGGGGACTGCGGACGACATCCTTCGCGTCCAGCCTCGTCGTGAAGATGCCCTCGACGCCGGCGAGCACCTGGAGCGCGTTCACCAGGCCCGATTCCGAGCGGCGAGGCAGGTCAACCTGGGTGACATCGCCGGTTACGATCGCCTTCGTGCCTTCGCCGATGCGGGTGAGGAACATCTTCATCTGCTCTCGGGTGGTGTTCTGCGCCTCGTCGAGAATGACAATGCAATTGGAAAGACTTCGCCCCCGCATGTAGGCGAGCGGCGCGATTTCGATGGCCCGGCTCTCCTCGAGGCGCCTGATCGTCTCGAATGGCACAAGGCTCTCCATCGCGTCGTAAAGCGGCCGCAGATAGGGGCTTATCTTCTGGGCGAGATCGCCCGGCAGGAAACCCAGGCTCTCGCCGGCCTCGACGACGGGCCTCGTCAGCACCAGTTTCCTTTTGGCCTTGGTAAGGAGCTCATGCAAGGCGAAGGCCACGGCCAGATAGGTCTTGCCCGTCCCGGCCGGGCCGACGGCGAAACTGAGTGCGTGTTCCGACATGCCGCGGAGGAGCAGGCCCTGGCTCCTGGAACGGGGAAAAACCTTGGTGAGGCCACCGGGAATCTGGAGACAGGATTCGAGAAAACCCGAATCGCCTTCGCCGCGCCCCGTCCGGGGCTCTCCTTCGGGCGTGAGGTTCGCGTGGAGGGCGATGATGAGATCGGGAGTGGCCGGAAGGCCCTCGTCCATCGACTCGATGAGGGCCGAAACAATTCCCCCGAAGAGCCTGCGCAACTCCGAATCGCCGGAATCGAGGAAGAGTTCATTGCCCCGCGTATAAACCTTGCTGCCGAGTAGGCGCTCGATCACGCCGAGATTGTAGTCGTTCGAACCGCAGAGCTCGGCCAGCTTTCCCGTGTCTTCCAGGACGATGCCGAAGGAGACTCGAGCCAGATCGGCCGCAGTCGGTGGAGTGGTTCCGGGCACCGGGTTCAGCCTCCTCCGCCGAGACTATCGTCGATGCGCGCGATCAGCCTCTCGGCGATGCGACTCACCTCGTCGGCATCTCCGGAGTGTCCGCGATTTCTGACGAGTTCGTCGAGCAGCATGATGTTTCCGAGGATGGAAAGCCTGAGCGGGTCTTCGACGCGCGTCGATGCGCGAATGGATTGGATGCGCCGATCGAGTTCTCCCAAGAGGGTTTCCAAATATTCCCTCGTCTCGTCCGTCTGGACCGAGAACGAACACCCGAGGAGGTCGACCTTGACGACGTTGACGGCCATGGGCCGGGTTTCAGAAAATCCCGAGTTCGTCCGGAGCTGATTGGGGCGCGGCCGTCCGCGCTGGCTCGGGACGCTTGGACTCGGTGCCCGCTGGCTCGGGTCGAGGAGTCGCCGGTTGGCCGCCATGAAAAGCCTCTTCGGCAGGCACCCCAACCGAATCTTCCTCGCGGTCCGCCTCACCATGGGACCCGGGACCATCAAGGGCTGTCAGATCGTCAGCCTCCGTCGGATCGTCAGCCTCCGTCGAATCCTCGGCCGGCGCAGGGGACGGAGTGGGAAGAGGGGCCGCCTCGGGCATTGAGGCGACCCTTTCCACTGCCGAGGACTCAGCCTTCGGCTCAGCCTTCGACGGGCCCTTTAACACAAGATCTTCGAAGGCGTCGAGCTTTTCCAGGGCATGAAGAATACCTTCCTCGATCCTGGACTGGTCGCGTTTGAAGACGGCGATCGCCTCCTCAAGCTCGCGGACCCTCGACTCGGCCGCAACGGCTCGCTCTTCGGCCCGGCCCCGGGCCTCGTCACTCGCCTCGGCCTTGGTCTGCAGAGCCGCGTTTTCAACCCGAAGGCCCGCGATGAAGGACAGGGCCTTCTCTATGCGGCCTTCAAGGGTCCGTATCTGCTCGACGCCCAACATGATCGGTTCAGGCCTTGACCGCGGCCAGGCTTGGCAGCGCGGCGCGAGCTTGATCAACGATCGCC
This sequence comes from bacterium, assembly GCA_021782015.1. Taxonomy (GTDB): domain Bacteria; phylum Spirochaetota; class Spirochaetia; order Treponematales; family Rectinemataceae; genus CAIJMU01. The sequence continues at coordinate 20,429 of JAJXVS010000023.1, forward strand.
TTGAAGGCGAGCGGGTCCCGAACGGCGAGATCGGCAAGCATTTTGCGATCAACGATCAGATTGGCCTTGGCCATCCCCTCGATAAAGCGGCTGTAGCTCAGACCCTCGGGCCTGACGGCCGCGTTGATGCGGGCGATCCAAAGACGGCGGAAGGTGCCCTTCCTGTCCTTGCGGTCGCGGTAGGCATAGGCCATGGCCTTGGCCGCCGCGTCTTTGGCCGTCCTGAAATTGCTGTGTCTGCGACCCCGGAAACCCTTGGTGATCTCTAGGATTTTTTTCCGGTGATCCTTGCGTTTGGTGCCGTCTACTGCTCGTGGCATCTCATGCTCCTTGTTGGTGTTTCGGAAACGTACAAACGCTTCCGCGCCGGCTTTTCATGCCGGCAGGCATCGATCCGGACAGGGCACCCGGATTCGATGTCGGGGCGGCACCCTCGTCGGGGCGACGCCGATGTCCTCTCCGCGGGCCGGCCTGGCGGCCAAGCCTTCGGCGAACACCACCCTCAGCCGTAAGGAAGAAGGGTCTTCTTGATCGCGTAGGTGGAAACGGGGTTGACGAAACCCGTCTTGCGAAGATTCCGCTTCCTCTTGGTGGTCTTTTTCGTGAGGATATGGCGGAGATTCATTTTTTTGTACTTTACCTTGCCGGATGCCGTCAGCGTAAAGCGCTTGGCAGCGGCCTTCTTGGTCTTCATCTTGGGCATGCTGTCCGTCCTTCTATCGTTCGTATGGGCTCAGGCCTGACCGCTGACCGGCGCCGTCGGGGCCGTGGCGTCGGACTCGGATTCGGCCTGCTTCTTGATAATGGATGCCTTGGGACTGAGGGTCATCGACATGAACCGGCCTTCCATCATCGGAAGCCGCTCCATGACATAGAATCCTTCCAAACGCGCCAAGACCGCCTTGAGCACGTCCTCGCCGCGTTCGGTGTGAGCCAGCTCGCGACCGCGGAAGCGAATCGTGACCTTAACCTTGTTTCCCTCTTCGAGAAACTCGCGAACGTGTTCCGACTTGAAATCGAGATCGTGGGTCGCGATCTTCGGCTGCATGCGGATTTCCTTGAGTTCACCGCCCTTGGCCTTCTTTCGCGAATCCTTGACCTTCTTTTCCTGCTCGAATTTGAACTTCCCGTAATTGAGAAGCTTGCATACGGGCGGAACCGACTGCGGTGCGACCTCGACGAGATCGAGTCCGAGCTCGCGCGCGATCCGTATCGCCTCGAGCGTCGGTATGATGCCGCGCTGCTCGCCCTTTTCATCGATGAGCCTGACTTCGCGCACGCGGATCTGCTCGTTGATCCGCAGGTCTTTCTCTGCCAACTGGCCTCCCAGCCCCCTCCGCCACCATGGAATATCCGGGCGGAACGGTAAATAAAACACTACCACGGGCATCGCTTTCACGTCCATAGCCGGTTGACAGGGGAAGCTGGGCTCCCTAGGGTATCCATATGGAAATGGGATCATCGGTCGAGGCCCTCCGAAGAGGCATCGAACGAAATGCCGCCGCCGTCGAGATCTATCGCTCCGTCGCGCGGAAAAGCCCGGAGCGCTGGTTGTCCGGCATGGCGGGAGCCTGGCGCGAACAGCGCGAAGGCCTCACGAACGAACTCGCGACCATCCTTCCCCTCCTCGGGACCTCAGCCCAGCCTTTGGAGTTGCCGCCCCCTCTCGACCCGAAGCTGGGGCTGCCATCGGAAAACGGGCATCGGGTCGTCGAAGCGATGAAAGCCATCGAGATGGACGACTTGGCCCTGTATCTGGCCCTGGCCACTGCGAACCTGGCCCAGCCGAACCTTGCCCAGCAATTCGACTCGATAGCCGCCCGGGTGAAACTTCGCATCGGCATAGCCAACAGCCACCTCGATCTCCTGTCTCTCGGCTAGGCGCGCTTGTAGGGCGAGCGATCATCGTGCTAGCTTTCGAGACCATGTGGTTCTTTCTCGTGCTATGCCTTCCCCTCTCCCTTGCCCACGCCATCTTTTCCTGGTTTCCCCCCGCCGAGCGGGAATCCACCAAGCAAGCCCTGCTGAGGGGTCTCATTTCTTCCATTCCCGTGTGGCTCATCTCGCGCTTCCTCGGCTCCCTCCTTCCATCGATGGTCGGTTCGCCCTTCTACGCCTTCAACGAGTGGCTCGACCACATCCTTCCCTATTCGCTCCTCCCCCTCCTCGCCTATGCGTTCTTTTGGCGGCTTGACGAAAAGGTGGAAGGCGGCCTGCTCCAGCGCAGGTTGACGGCCTTCTACGGAGCCTGCCTCGGTCCCTTCGGCTTCGTGGAAATGACCAGAACCGAGCTCTCGCCCAACCTCTACACCCTCATCGTCCTCCCCCTCATCATCCTCGCCATCGCGGCTTCAATGCCTGCCGTCTTCCGACTCTGGCGCGGAGCCTGGACCTCACGCCGAATTCTCATGGGGCTCGCTTTCACGATCGCGGGACTCCTCCTCGGCCTGACCCGTTGGCTTTTGCTGGCCCGCTACTGGTATATCGCGATTGCGCTGGTCGCCGGCGCAGCCCTCCTCGTGTGGTTCCGCGCCCTGCCGGGCCTCCTCTCGCGCGCAGCCGGAAAGGCATCGATCGCCTGAGACTCCGGGGCATCATCCGCCCGAGCCTACAAAAAGAGCGTCCCGATTTGGGACGCTCTTTTCAAAATCAACGGCGCCGAAGCGAGTCGGACTTGGCCAACCCGGGTTCGGCCCTTACGCCTGTCCGGCCGAACCCAGGACGTTCTTGTTCTTGTGCGAGTAAAGCTTCTTGAGCTCGTCGCGGGCGGGCCCGAGATACTTGCGGGGATCGAATTCGTCGGGCTTTTCGGAGAAAACCTT
>JAJXVS010000024.1 GCA_021782015.1 bacterium
CCGACGAGCAGCCGGCGCTCAGTATCTTGACGGGCCGCTTCGCCCGCGATGCGAGGAGGCGCGGAACCAGAACCTGGGCGAAGAATGTGAGCTGGGGACAGTCGCGGCAGAAATAGGTCTCGTTAATTGCGACGAGTTCTACCAGATGGAAGAACTCTCCCTCGTCCGCGAGGATTTTGAGGTAGTACTCGTGTCCGTCCCCGGCGGCCGTGGCCTTGATTCGCGAGGCGAGGGAGTCTTGGAGGAGTCGCTCCGCGGGCCCCCTGATATCGATGCCCGCCCGGCGCCTGATCAGTTCCTCGAAAGAGCCGAGATCCATGTCAGGCACCGGAGGCGAGGCGGCACATCTCGGCGGCGATGGCCTCGAGGGGCAGCACTTTTAAGGCGGCCCCCCGCTCGATCGCCACCTTGTTCATGCCGAAGACCACAGAGCTCGCCTCGTCCTGGGCGATGGTGAAGCCCCCCGCCTCCCGCATCGCCGCGAGGCCCCTCGCTCCGTCCTCGCTCATGCCCGTCAGTATTATGCCGATCCCGCGCCGACCCCTCGCGTCCGCCACCGATTTCAAGAGGGCGTCGCAGAGAGGGTGGAAGACCTGTCGTCCCGCGGGAGCGGCGAGGGCAAGGCGGCCAGAAGGCGAAAGGGAGAGATTGGACTCCGAGGGCGAGACGTAGACCTCGCCGCGGTCCGGCAGCTCCCCGCCCATGGCGAGCCTGACCTTCAGCTTCGAGACCGTCGACAGCCACTGCACGAGACCCGGTGCGAAGCCCTCGGAGATATGCTGGGCAATGAGGATCGAGGCGGAAAAATCGGCGGGCAGGGAGGAAAGGATGCGGGCCAGGGCCTGTGGGCCCCCCGTCGATGAGGCGATGGCGAAGGTTGGCGGCCCAAGTCCTTCGCTTTTCGCCGCGGGGCTCGGCATGGCCTGTCCGCTTTCGGCCGGGCGCGTCCAAAGGATGGGTCGCGGCAGGGCCCGAATCCTCACGGTGGAAAGGGTTTTCACCTTGGCGATGAGTTCGGCCCGGGAGGCTTCGCTCGAGTCGGGCTTGGCGAGCACCTCGAGGGCGCCTCGCTGCACGGCAGCGTAGGCCTTGCCCGCGTCGAGGGCGCTGCTCACCACGAGAATGGGCAAGGGGGCCGCGGCCATGATTTCCCCGATGGCGCCCATTCCGTCGAGGACGGGCATTCCCAGATCCATGGTGACGATGTCGGGGACGAGGCGCCGGGCGAGCTCGACCGCCTCGCGGCCGTCGCGGGCCTCGCCCACCACCGAGATTTCCGGATCGGATTCCAGGATGTCGCGCAGCACGGCCCGCGCGATTGCGCTGTCGTCCGCAACCAGGACCCTCGTTCTCATGCTTCTCGCGTCAGCTTGAAGACGCTCACGACCTCGTTCAGCTCGACGGCCGTCACGGTCATCGCGTGGCTGATCTCGGCGATTTTCGCGATCGAGGAGGCAGTGTTCTGGCTTGCGGCGACGATCTCCCTGAGGGCGAGGACGACCTGGCCGCTCGCCGTCTTCTGCTGCTGGGTCGAAAGCGAGATCTGTTGGGCCGCGTCCGTGGTGCGGCTCGCTGCGTCCACAAGTTCGCCGAGGAGATCATCCGCGACGGCGGTCGCCTCGATGCCGTCGGCGATGCCCTCCGCGCCCTTTTCGGAGGTGATGACCAACCGCGAGATCGAATCCTGGATTTCGCCGATGCGCGTTTCGATCTCGCTCGTCGAATCGGTCACGCTGTCGGCGAGTCTGCGAATTTCCGAGGCCACGACGCCGAAGCGCTTGCCCGCCTCGCCGGCGCTGGCGGCCTCGAGGGCGGCGTTGAAGGCGATCAGCTTGGTTTGGTCGGCGATCGTGTTGATGATGGCCATGACCTTGCTGATTTCCTTGGACTTGCGCCCGAGTTCGACGATTTCCGCCAGACTCACCTCGTTGTCGTTCTTGATGTTTTCGATCTTCTGCCGCAGGGCCACCATCGATTCAGAGCCCCGCTTGCTGTTCTCCCAGGTGAGATTGGCGATATCGACGACCGAGCCCGAGTGTTCGGCTATTTGCGTCGAAGAGGCCGAAAGCTCCTCCGTGGTGGAGGTGATCTCGGCCACCGAGGCCGACATCTGGCTCGAAGCCGCCGCCTGTGCATCGATGGAGAATCCGATGTCGCTCGCGCCGTTCCTGATCGCCTCGGAGTTCCTTCGCACGGCCGAGCTGAGTTCGCGGAGCCGCGCCTGCGTTTCGAAGGCAGTCCTGGCCATTTCGCCGAACTCATCGTCGCGGACGAGCATCTTCTTTTCGAAGTCCGTCGTCGCTTCGGAGGTGAGATCGCCGCGTCCGATCGCCTGGATGAGGGTCCCCACCGAGCGGATGGGCTTCGAGAAGCGGTTGGCGATCAAATTGCCCACGAGATAGAGGAGGCCCAAGCCGATGACGAAGACGATGCCCGCGAGGAGGAAGATCTTGGAGTTCGCGAGGAAGAGCTCATCGGTATAGCTTCCGCCTGCGACGATGACATTGAGCTCCTCGATCGAACGGTAATAGACGATCTTCTCGCGCTCCCTCGTCTCGCCCGGATTCTTCCAGAAATACCGGATCACGCCATTCTTTTTCTCCAGCATCTCGCGAACATAGTAATGGCCCCGCGAATCCTTGTTGTCGGCGATGTTCACGCCCTGCATCGTGGGATGGACCACCAGCGTGCCGTTTGCGCCCAGGAGGAAGAGGTAGCCCGTCGATCCGATCTTGATGTCGAGTATGCCCTTCGAGAAGTCGGCGACATTGATGAGATTGGCGAATTCCGAGCGATAACTCGAGGCGGAGATGATCCAGTCCCAGGGCGCGAAATAATCCATATAGAGGGCCTTGGGACGCTTGACGGTCTCCCCGGGATTCGCCCAATCGTACTCGATGTACCCGTGCTTCTTGGCCTTCTGTTCCTGGATGAATTCGTTGGCCGACAGGTTCTGACCGATGAGGGCTGCCTTCGGGTGGACCTGGATGACGCCGGAAGAATCAAGACAATAAACGTAGCCGGTCATTCCGATGGTCTGCGAAAGGAGGGCGGCCGCGGCCTCCCTCTTGGCCTCGGCCTCGCTGATGTGGCCGCTCTTGTATTGCTGATAGAAATACTCGACCGTCTGGCGATCGGTTTCGGCGATTCCCTTGAGGTAGTTTTTGACGACATTGGAGAAATCGATCTCCAGGAGGTTGCGCGTATCGGTCACGAGGGCGTCGAGATTGGCCGTCGCCTGCTGGTAGATGAGCCGATAGGTGAGAATCGAGACGCCTGCAACGATGGCTCCAACTAGTATGAAAAAAGCCACCGAGTAGGACAGGTTAAGCTGTCTTTTTATTGTCATGGGAGAGCCCTCCGGCGCGGTCCGGGTATCGACCGGCGATGCGCGCCAGCCTGGATTCTCCACAATAGCCTATTCAGCGCGGGAATACAAATCGTCGGCGGGGGGCGCAGAGGCACCGGTCGTCGCGCCGGGTTTCGCCCTCCAGTTCCCCCGAGAGCGGGCAGAGGAGGGGCGCAGGGCCACCACATACGGCGCCCCCCGTGGCGGGAAAATGCAAGCCCGCGTCCTCATGCCCGCATTTCGGCCTGAGCCGAAGGCCGTGGGTTTATTTGAACAAGATGGCGTCAAGGGAAATGGAGCCGGCACCGGTCAGCGCGAGGGCGATGGCCCCAGCGATGAGAAGCAAGGGATATTCATAGCCGCCGTTGGTGTTCCACAGACCCTTTCCTTTGTGGGCGCTCACAATCGCCACGAGCATGACTACGACGATGCCGGCCGCGGCAATCGGAGTGAGGAGGCCAACCGCCACGCCCAGACCTCCGAGGAACTCTCCGAGACCGGCGAGGGTCGCGAAAAGGGCGCCGGGCTTGATGCCGATGGATTCCATCCAGCCGCCCGTGCCCTTGATGCCATAGCCGCCGAACCATCCGAAGAGCTTTTGCGAACCATGGGCAGCGAGGACGAGACCAAGCATCAGCCGAAGGATAAGAAGACCGATTGAAGAAAGCGCCATAGAAGCCTCCATAGTATGCGAAGCGGGTGCCCGGAGGCTGCCATTCGTTTCGCATTTGAATAATCTGCTTACTTTCAGTAAGCTTATGTCTGGAAGGTAGCCATGAAGCGTACTGAAGTCAAGCAAGTTATTAATAGTAAGTACCCGGGGCCGACGCCTGAGTCTTTGGAGTCACCCAGCCCTGGTTCCAGCCCCGGCCCCGACCTTAGTTCAAGCCCCGGCCCTGGCCCTGGCCCCCAGGTCTGCGAGGTCTTTCATCGGGCCGTCGAGCTCATAGGCCGTCGCTGGACGGGCGCCGTCATACAGGTGATGCTTTCCGGCGCGGCCCGTTTTTCAGAGATACGGGCCGCCATCCCCGGCATCAGCGATCGCCTTTTGGCCGAAAGACTCAAGGAATTGGAGGAAGAACTGGTCCTGTCCAGGGAGGTGGAAGACGGGCGCCCGCCGCAGGTTTTCTATCACCTCACAGAAAAGGGCAGGGCCCTCTCCCCTGTGATCGATTCGATTTCACAGTGGGCGCACAGCTGGAGCGAAAACCGAGGGTGAGGAGAGCGCAGAGCTGCGGCGGGCGCTGGCTGGGGTGCGGCGGCGGTGACGGGCGCGTGCGGTGTGCTCTGGCTGGGGTGCGGTGTGCGCCGCCGGCCGCTGGCTGGGGCGTGCTGGCGGGCGCCCACCCGAGGGAAACGGCGAACGGAAGAGGACTTGAAATGAATGGGCCCAGAATAGACCAAGGGCGCCCTCGTCAGGGCGCCCTTGCTCCTTTTTTTACCTCCCCAGTCTTCTTTTACCTACTCTCGTGTTATTACATGGCGAACTTTCTTACCTCGGATCGAGTTCTTACCTTCAATTCCATTTACATAGGTTTCCGGATTCTTTTTACCTGCTGCGCCCCGAGCGACGGCCTTCGCTCACCAGCACAGTCAGACAATAGCCCCTCGCTAAGTACTTATCAAGTTTGAAGTAGTCCGTTAGCCGTAGATGTTCGTCTAACGGATAAATAAATATCTATTATCCCGACGATGGCAAGGAGTTCTTCCCGGGATGGCCCTGCTGCCAAGCGACCGCCTCACAAAGTCATCTACTTGCCGGCCCTTCCCTCTCCGATCAATACTGTTTGTGTCGTCCGCCATGGGGCAGAACGGCAAGTCTGCGTTTGGAGTCAGTCATGTCCCTATCCCTGCGAATCGCCTTTTTCTGCGGCCTCACCTGGCTTGTGCTTCCCTTTTTCGCCCAAACCGATCCCTCGGCCGCCCTGGCCCAGTCGGAGGTCACCGCTTCTCCCGGCAGCTCCGGCGATCAGTCTTCGGTGGGCCAACCTTCCGGCGCTCCTGCGCAGAAGGCCGACGCCCTCCTCCTTTTTCGCCAGGCGCGGGATCTGGAAGCAGCCGGCAAGATAGCGGATGCGAAGGCTCTCTACACGAAATCCATTGCCATTTGCGATGGCGAACTGGCCGCCGACCCCCGGCGAATGGACGCCTATGCCGTCAAATGCTGGTCCCTCTTTCGCCTGAATCGCCATGAGGAAGTCATCAGCACCGGCACGACGGCCTTGAAAGTCATTTTCGACGCACGAATCGCTGAGGCCATGGGCGAGTCCTATTTCTTCTTGGGAAAAAACGACCTCGCCATCCAGTCCTTCACGAGCTATCTGGAATCCGGTCAGTTCGGCGACCGGATTTCCACGGCTTATTTCTTCCTTGGTGAGCTCTATCTGCGGATGCACAAATGGTCGCACGCGGATATCGCCTACACCACAGCCGTCAAGCTCGAGCCTTCGATGGCCCGCTGGTGGTACCGCCTCGGTCAGGTTTGCGAGAATTTGGGGGACTGGCAGCGCTCGGTCGACGCCTACACCAAGGCGCTGTCGCTCTCGCCGGGGATGCAAGAGGCGACGGATGGGCTGACTCGGGTTAAGGCCAAGCTCGGCACTTAACCCCGACTCGCGCTTCGGCCCGGGGGCGGTGTCGCTTCCTCGCCTTGGTGCTCGCGTGCAAAAGCACGCTGCGCGCCGCGGCATCGTCGCTCCTTGCCCGCGGGCCGAATCGCTTCGTCGGGCCGGGGAGTGGGCTTCGGTCCGGGGGCTGTGTCGCTTCCTCGCCTTGGTGCTTGCGTGCAAAAGCACGCTGCGCGCCGCGGCATCGTCGCTCCTTGCCCGCGGGCCGAATCGCTTCGTCGGGGCGGGGAGTGGGGCTCGGCCCGGGGGCTGTGTCGCTTCCTCGCCTTGGTGCTTGCGTGCAAAAGCACGCTGCGCGCCGCGGCATCATCGCTCCTTGCCCGCGGGCCGAATCGCTTCGTCGGGGCGGGGAGTGGGCTTCGTCGGGCCGGGGGCGGTGTCGACGGTCAATCGCGGGGGGAGGCGCGGCGCTCTTTGCGCATGATGCCGTACCAGCGGGGTTGTTTGCGTCCGTTTTCGGTGGCGACCATGTTGTCGGCCGAGTCGAGGCCGGTTTTGCGCAGGATCCAGAGGGTGATGAAGCCGGTCGTGGCGAGGAAGCCGAGGAACAGGGGGTAGGATACCCAGAAGGGGATGCCCGTGGTCATGGCCGAGAACTCGGACATGCCGCCCACGCCTGCGAGGACGTTCATGGGCATGAACACAATTGATACGATCGTCAGGCGCTTCATCAAGATCGAGAGGTTGTTGTTCACCACCGAGCCGCGGGCGTCCATGAGTCCGGTGAGGATGTTGGAGTAGATTTCCGCAAGTTTTCCGCACTGCTGGTTCTCGATGACGATGTCGTCGAGGAGGTCGACTTCTTCAGGCGGGCGGCCGTTTTTCTGGGCGTTGGCGCGCAGTTTTTCGAGGACGGTCTCGTTCGAGGCGATAGCGTTGACGAAATACACGAGGCTCTTCTCGAGGGTGAACATGTCGAGGAGGTAGCGGTTGCCCATCGAGGCGTTGACGCGTTTTTCGAGGGCTTCCTGCAGCATGTTGATGACCTTGAGGTGGCCCAGAAAGTGGCCGATCGCCCCATAGAAGATCTTCAGCATGGCATCGCGGGAGGTTCGCACGACCTTCATCGCGCGATCTTCGAAGAGGTCCGCCTCGTCGGTCGTCACGACGATGAGGCGGCCCGGCGAGAGGAAGAGACCGGCCGAGGTGACGGTGAAGAGAAGCTGGTTCTCCGAAGTGAAGTTCCGGGGCAGCTTCATGATGATGTTGAGGTTTTCGCCGTCAGATTCGAAGCGGCCGAGTTCGTCGGGGTCGAGGGCGCTCGCGAGGTCGTGGGGGTCGATGCCCATGGCTTCGATGAGTTCCTTTTTCTCGCCCGCGTCGGGTGCTATATAGGCGACAACCTGTCCCCGGGCGTCCTGGTCCAGGCCCGCGGAAATGGCGCCTTCGTTTGACTGCTCAGGCCCGGTTTCCCTGGCGACGATCTTGCCGTCGACGATGGCATAGTACTGTTTCATGGCGGCTCCCCCTCTTCGAAGTGTAGTCGGGCGGAATGCGCCGCGCCATCTTTCGCGATCAGGAAGAGGTGGAAGTGGAGCCCGTGCCGGTCGGGTCGTTGTTCTTCAGCCGGGCCTGCATGGCCGCGAGGGGGGCGGCCTTGGCCTTGGCCAGTCGCGTCATATCGACGATGAATGCCTTGAGATCGGCATGATCGATTTTCTCGTACCACTCCTTGTAGAGCGCGCTTTCACCTTCATACAGGCGGTAGAGGTCGAGCCAGGCATTGTTGATTTTGTCCATCGCGACTTTTTTGTAGCGGTCGCCGAGGAAGAGCTTGTTGTAATCGGCCGTGTAGAGCGCGGCACGGGTGGCGATGATTTCGGCTTTGGCCTTGCGCTTTTCCCCGTCGCTCGCCTTGGATGAATAGACGAGCTGGAGCTGTCGCGCGGTCTCGCGCAGGAAGGCCGAGAAGGTTTCCGCGTCCTTTCGGGCGTCGATGGCGTCGGTGACCTGTTTCGAGTCCTTGCCGTATTTCAACTCGAGCCAGAGGAGGGAGCCCTGCCTTCCGACAAAGGTTGCGATGCCTTCATTCCAGTCGTCCGATCCGCCTCGGAAAGCCGTGGCGTGCATGGATTCGTGGAGGATGAGGTCGGCGAGGTCGGCTTCGTCGTAGTCGGCCATGAAGGACCAGAGGGGGTCAGAGAGCCAGCCGAGGGTGGAGAAGGCGTCGGCGTCGCGGACGATGGCATCGTAACCCTGGGCTCGGATGCGGGCTGCCTCTTTTTCGGCGCCCTGGATGTCGAAGTAGCCGCGGTAGGGGAGCTTGCCGACGAGGGGGTAGCTCCAGAGGTAGCGGTCGAAGGAAAGGGAGGCGCAGGCCTGGACGACATGGACGAGGGTATCGCCCTGGATTTGCACGATCTTGCGGAAATTGCGCGTCGGTCTCTCGCCGAGTTTCTGTTGGCCGAATGCTTCAATCGCTTCGGCATTCAAAAGGAGGGTTCGGGTCGCGGTGGAGGTTGATGGATCGGCAAGTACCGTATCGATGGGCCGACCCTTGGAGAGAAGGCCTAAATAATGGAAGCCTTCATTCGTGATGTAGCAGGAGCTGAGGAGGAGGGGGAGGGCGGCGAGAGCGATGAAAGCGGGGCTGCGCACGTGGCAAAGGTAATGGTGAGGGAATGGAAAGGCAAAGCGGGCCTGAAGGATGCGAGGCCGCTGCGGCGATGTCGACCTTCAGGCTAGGATGGGGGCATGACTACCGTGATTCAGGAACCCGAGCCGGGCCTGGCCGGCGCCGAATTTTTTTCGCTATTGAAGGAGCCGCTCCGCGTTCTCCTCGTTCGTCATGGCGAAAGCGAGGGGAACGCCCGGCAGATTGTCCAGGGGCGACTCGATCTTCCGCTCAATGCCCGGGGACGCTCTCAGGCGGCGGCACTCGCGCCCTGGATTGCCGCGCAGGGCCCCGAGGCGATTTTGGCGTCGCCCCTTCTGCGCGCCGCCGAGACTGCCCACATCCTTTTTGGTGGCTGCGAGCCAAGGCCCCGTCTCCGCGCGGAAGCCCTCCTCGCGGAACTCGACGCCGGCCCCTTTACGGGCCTCTCCCTCGATGAGGCCGCCCTTCGCCATCCCGAGGCGCATGCGAGCTTCCTTCGCAAGAGCTGGGATGGGGTGCCGGGGGCTGAGGCTTCGGTCGAGCTCTATGCCCGCGCGCTTAGGGTTTGGGAACTGCTCCGCGAAGAGGGAATCGGCGGAGCGCGGGTGGTGGTCGCAGTCACCCATGGCGGCTTTCTGCAATGGCTCATCAAGGCGACCTTGGGCTCGAAGAGCTGGTTTCCGCTTTTCCCGATGAGCAACTGCGGCCTCAGCGAGCTTGTCGCGATGCCTCAGTCCGGGGGCGGGGTTCTCTTGACCTGGAAGCGGATCGACTGGCAGGCTCCCGGCGTCGCTGCGGCCGTGCAGCCACTTTTTTAACTTTTTTTCCGCGCTATTTGAAGCATTCGCGCCTCCCGTCGACGTTAGTTCGTCAGGAGGTGCTCATGAAACGAGCATTGTTTCTCTCTCTCGTCTGCGTCGCAGTGGCGGCTTTGGGGGCCAGTACTCCCGCGGCCGTTGCCCTCGACGACGACAACCAGGCGGTCGGGGCCACGGCCTCGGCCCAGAGCCTGGCCTCGCTCTTTTCGGCCGGGCTTCCCGGCCGGCCAATTTCGGCGATCGAGGCATCTTCGATCGCCGGCGGCGATGTTTTCGCGGAACTCAACGCCGACCGAACGAAGATGACGGTCAAGGTCTACACGAACAACGATGAACTCAGACGCCTCAGGCCCACTCCGATTCAGTCCTTCCAGATCGATGTGCACAACCGGATTGTCAATGGGACCACCGCCCCGTACATGCCCGCGGATGGCTATCCCGTGGCCTCCGGAGTCGGACTGACCACCCGCCCCGGGCCCTTTCCCCAAGGCACCTGGAACATCACCGATATCCGGGAAATCGCCGGCAAGTACGGCCCCTTTATGGTCATGACCGATGCAGTCGGAAACGTGGAGGTCTTTTCCAATGGCATTTCGCAGGGCCGGTTCTACGATACGGGCTACGCCCTCCATTCCAGCGCCGTGGATTTCGCCTATTCCAGGACCTATGGCTGCCTCCAGAACCGGAGGGCCGATTCCATCACCTTCGCGAGTGTCCTCCTCGCCGACCGCGCCGAGGCGGCCAGGGAGCGGCAGAGTGGAAGGCAGGTGCAGATGCTCTGGGCGGGCGGAAGAAACTAATTAGTATCATCATCGATTGAGGGGGCGGTCGGCCCCGGTCGGCCGCCCCCTACAGGAGGAGGAACACATGATTCGTGGAATTTTCAGGAAATCGGGCCGCTTCGCCATTCTGATGGCCGCTTTCATGTATGCGCCGGAGGCGGCCTGCGCCGATCCGGACCCGGAAAATCCCTGGAGGGACGCGGGGGCCAACGCGTTTAATCGTGGGAGAGCCTCGGTGTCTGCGGGCACGGCTGTCTCCATCGGCGGCTGGCGGGATGCAGGGGCCAGCGCGGCAGTCGAGGAATCGGCCCTTGCGGGGGCTCGCTGGGAGGCCTGGAAGTCGGGCGCCCTCATGTCGGCCGAATGGCGGTCGGAAAAGCTTCTGGATACGGCCGCGGCCCCCTTCAATACCTGGCTGTTGGTATTCAACAGAGGCGAGAACGGAATCGATTCGGTCACCGAATATGTCCGGGGCAAAAAACCCCAGCGAGAGTTGGCGAGGTACCTCTTCATGCGCGGAAAGGATCGCATCCTCGTCTCCCGGCAGCAGGCGGGGGCCGACGACTTCGCCGTGCACATCGCGACCCTCGACCGTTCGGGCGAGGCTTGGATCGTGAGGACCCCCTCCTCGGAGGACAGCTACCGACGGTCTTCCGACGGCGGTCTGACCATCGATCGCGTCCTTTATGGAGGTCGTCAGTCCGAAAGGTATCAGCCCGACGGGCGGGCCGTGTTCACCAAGGCCGATCTCGTCACAAGGCGGGGGGCCTTCGAGTCGAAGCCCGAATTCGGCGTCGCGCAGTGGAGCGAAATACCCACCGGAGCCGCGGATGATATGGACTATGCCTATTGGTTCGACAGCGTGAAAAACGAAAACCTGTCTTTCAGCATTGGGAACGCCGAACCCTTGGCCGACGCCCGTTTCGCGGGGCTCTCCGACCTCCTGACCGGACCACTGAGTCTGGAGAACCTCGTCATCGCCGATGTGGTGTTCGGTTCATATCGCCGGGCCACCCCGGTTCTCGCCTGGGCCTTCCTGGGCAAGATGCCGCAACGAAGCGCGAATTGAGGCAATGCTGAGGGTCGCCGCCCGGCCCGCCCCGGGCGGCTTGTGGCCTAGGCCGTGCGGCGAGTGGCCTGGGCCGTGCGGCGAGTGGCCGGGCTTCGGCCTCTACCTCAGCCTTCGGAAAATGCGGCCCAGAGCGGCTCGGAGGCGGGAAAAGGAGCAAGTATGATGAGATTTTCGCGGGTTTTGGGCTGGACGAACTCGAGCTTGCGGGCGTGGAGCATGATGAGTCCGTTTCGTGTCGTGCGCCTGGCCCCATATTTGACGTCGCCGCGGATGGGGCAGGCGATGGCTGCGAGCTGTGCCCTGATCTGGTGGTGGCGCCCGGTCACGAGTTCCACTTCGAGGAAAAAGTAGCGCTCGGATCGACTGACGAGACGATAGCCGAGTCGCGCCTCGCCGGGTTCCATGCCCGCGGCCTGGAAGTCGGCGGGATAGGCCTTGACGATATTGCGCCGGCGATCCCAGGCGAGACGATTGACGAGGCTGCCCTCAGCGGCCGGGGGTTCCTTTTCGACGCAAACGACATAGCGCTTCGCGACGTGTCGTTCGCGGAAATCGGCCTCGAGGGTTTCGAGGGAGCGTCGCGTCTTCGCGAAGATGACGGCACCGCTGGCTCGCCGGTCGATACGATGGGTGGCCTCCAGCTGTTTTGCTGCCTCGGCTTCGCCCTTTTCGGCGAGTTTGGCTCGCAGGATATCCTGGAGAGCGGGATCGCCCGATTTTTCGGCTTGCACGGGCAGGGGCGAGAGCTTGTTGACCACCAAGATGTCGACGTCCTCGTGGAGGATGAGCCAAGGTTCAGGGGTTTCTTCCATCAAAACGACCTTAGCATGCGAAGGCCGGGCGCGTCGCCCCGAACAAGGCGGCCGCGTTGCCCCGAACAAGGCGGCCGCGTTGCCCTGAACCAGGCGGGGCGGGGCGGGGCGCCCTTCGATCGATGTTGCCCGGCGGCCCGACCGGGAGTATCATTGCCTTGATGGCTATTTCAGCCGTTTCGTCCCCTTCCTCGTTATCGGCCCTGCCGGCTGTGGGGCCGGCGATGATGTGGGCCAAGGTCGGGAAGGTAGCGCCGGTCCGCTCCGTCGAGGCTGTATACCGCGATTTTGGCCGGGGTTCCGAGGTCGTCGATCAGCAGCAAGAAGATACCGGCACCGCAAATGCCTCGCCGCCGCCCTTCGATAGACGTTCTGCCGCCAGCATCGTGGGACGTGATCGGATGACCCCTTCCGGTCTGCCTGGCGGCTACGGGCAGGGCCCCGGGGCGGCGGGGATGGCGGCTCTCGAAGCGGGCGCGAAGGATGCCGGAGCCCTGCGACTCGACCGGGAGGCGGGCGCGGCGGCCCTCGGCTCGGCGCGATCGGCGACGGATGGACTCGATGCCAATGGCCGGCCCAAACCCACCAGAAATCAAATTGAAGATCGTCTTGCCCGGTTGGAAGGCGAAAAGGGCGCCGAACAGCGCAAGCAGACGAGCGCCGCCCAGGGCAAGAACGCCGAACAGGCTGCCGTGATCGCCCAGCTCAAGGCCCGTGACAGCGACGTCAAGGCGCACGAGGCCGCCCACATCGCGGCAGGCGGAAGCTACATCACCGGAGGCGCGAGCTACAGTTATCAGCGCGGCCCCGATGGTACCAATTATGCGATTGGAGGCGAGGTCGGCATCGATTCGTCGCCCATACCCGGCAAGCCGGAGGAGACCATCGCCAAGATGCAGATCGTCAGGGCTGCCGCCCTCGCTCCTGCCGATCCCTCCGGAGCCGACCTTTCGGTCGCCGGCGCCGCGGCGGAAGCCATGGCCCAGGCCATGGCGGAGGTCGCCTCGGCCCAGTCCGCGCCCGCCGCCGCCACCCAACCCGGCGGGGCCACTCAACCTGGCGCGGCTGCCCAACCCGGCGGGGCCACTCAACCTGGCGCGGCTGCCCAACCCGCCGCCGCCAAAGATCCGCGGGCCCTCCCCGGATCGAAGATCGACCTCGTCGCCTGAGCTGACGCGCATTCACCGAACAAAGCGGCGCCGGAGGTGGTTCCGCGATCGGCCCCCGTCTGGCATACTGGCCCACGTTCTCGCGCGGCCTGGACCATTCGAACCGACCGATGATCGCGAGACGCAAGGAGCAGGCATGAGCATTCACATAGCGGCGGCCAAGGGCGACATCGCCGAATCGATCCTCCTTCCCGGAGACCCTCTTCGGGCCAAGTTCATTGCGGAAAATTGGTTCGAGGAGCCCGTTCGTTTCAACGAAATTCGCAACATGTTTGGCTATACCGGAAGATATCGGGGCGCGCGGGTGTCGGTGATGGGCACGGGCATGGGCATGCCGAGCCTTTCGATCTATGTCAACGAACTCCTCCGTGAATACGGAGTGCGTCGACTCGTCAGGGTGGGAACCTGCGGCGGCCTTACCGAAAAGGTGAAGGTTCGCGATGTCGTGCTCGGCATGTCAGCCTCGACCGATTCGGCCGTCAACAAGGTCAGGTTCGCCGGAATGGACTATGCGCCGACGGCATCCTTCCATCTCCTGTCGGCGGCCTACGAAGCCGCAAAAACCGCCGGCCTGTCGGCCCATGTCGGCCCCATCGTCTCCAGCGATTCCTTTTATACCGAAGATCCGGATCAGTGGAAGCTCTGGGCCCGCTTCGGCGTGCTCGCCGTCGAAATGGAGAGCGCCGAGCTCTACACCCTGGCCGCCAAGTTCGGAGCCGAGGCCCTCGCCATCCTCACGGTGAGCGACCATCTCGTGAGCGGCGAGGCGACGCCGGCCGCCGAGCGCGAGACGCGATTCAAGGCCATGGTCGAGCTGGGAATCGCGTCCGTCCTGTCCTGAACCAGAGCCCCTACTGCCCTGCCGCCCGGTCGGCCAGCGGATACACGAAGACGCGGCTCTTCCGCCTCTCGTCGTAGGTGGCGCGCCGCTCGGGCGGGAGGTCGTCGGCGCTCCCCTGCGTGAAGCCGAGGCTCTGGAACCAGTCGCTCGTTTTCGTCGTAAGTAGAAAGACCTGGCTGAGCTTCTTGCGCCGCGCCTCCTCGAGGAGGAACTCGACGACCTTCCGGCCGACGCCCATGCGGCCGAAATTCTCGTCGACGGCGATGCCCGCTATCTCGGCCTGGTCCGGCCCGTAGCGGTGGAGGGCCCCGCATCCGCGTATCGTGCCGTCGGTCTCATAGACGACGAAGTCCGGCCGGAGGCGCTGCATGTCCTCCTCGCTCCGGCGCACGAGGATGCCCTTCCGCACGAAAGCCTCCATGATGCCGAGAACGTCGACGATGTCCTCGTCCTTCATGGGGCGCACGTGCTCGAAGGGGTCCACGTGCACCATGATGCCGTAGCCCAGGGTCGAGAAGACTTCCTTCAGCACGACGCCGTCCATCGTGCCGTCGAGGAAGTGGACGCGCTCGACGCCGCCGCGACAGGCCTCGACCGCGTGGCCGAGCATGTCGAGTTCGCCAGGCTCAAGGAGCTCGGGCCAATCCGTGACGAGGGCCTCCGCCGCCTGGACGCTGATGCGGCTCAGGTAGCCTTCGCGCGAGACGACGCCCTCGCGCGGACTCTGCAGTCCCTCATCGGAAAAGGGCTCGCCCTCGGTGATGAGGAAAAGCTTGGTCGCATTGAGCGACGTGGCGAGCCTCGTGGCCAGTTCGAGCGACGAGATATTGTAGGGCTTGCCGATGGCGTTCCAGCCGATGCAGGGCAGGACGGGCACGAAGCCATCCTCGAGCGATCGGCGGATGAGGTCAGCGTGGACGTTCTCGACGAGGCCCGTGTCCATGAAGTCGACCCCGTCGCGCACACCGATGGCCCGCGCCCTCACCCAGTTGCCCACGAGGGCCTCGACCTTGTGCCGGGCGAACTGGTTGATGCAGGCGATGGCCGTGTCGAAGGCAGCCATCTGGATGATGGGCATGGCCTCGGGTGGCGAAATCCTGATGCCCTTCACGCGCTCGGTCTCGATGCCGTAGGAGGCGAGGAGCTGGTCGATGCGCTCACTCCCCGAGGGGACGACGCAGATCTTTATACCGTTCTCGTGGAGGAGGGAAAGGTCGCGCACGAAGCCCGGGAAGTGCGGGCTGTAGACGACCTTCGACGTCACGCGAAACACGAAGGCCGAGCCTACGAAGCGATGGGCGTAGGTGAAGACATCCCGGATTACCGCGGCCTCGTCGTGAAGAACCGCGAAGTCCCCGTCGTCGGGCTCCATCGCCTTAACCCTTGGCGCCGAGCTCGAGGATGAGCTCTACCTCGCCCCGCGAAATCTTGACCGTCCGGGCAATCTCGTCCGCGCTCCAACCCTGGCGGGCCAGCTTGCGCACCGTGTCCTGCACGCTGCCGGGAGGCGCCCCCCGGCCCTTCTTGTCGCCACCCTCGTCCTTGAGCAGGCTCGACATGAGCTTGAGCTGCTCCTCCACCTGGCGATTGATCTCCTCAAGCCGCGTTTCCGAGCGGGCGAGCCACTCGCGGACCTTCTGCGCCTCGGCGATGCGGCGCTCGGCGTCGGCCATCACCGAATCGAGGTCGCCCAGCTTGCGCGCGGCATCGTCGGCGCGCTCCTTGCCGGCGGCGAGGGCCGTCACGCTGCGTTCCACCTCGGCGACGCGCTCGGGCAGCCGCTTGAGCTCCGCCCCGAGCGAGGCGACGCCCTTCTCGATGTCGGCGACATTGCGGAAATTCTTGTCGACCATCTCCACCGTCGCGTCGATGACCTCGCCCTTCTTTTCGAGGCGGTCGTACTTGGCCTCGGCCTCCGAGGAAAGCTCCAGGAGCCTGCGGATCCGCGCCTGGGCCTCGGTGAGGGCGTCGCCCTGGCCGGTAATGTCGGCGAGCTTGCGATCCACGCTCTCCGAGACCGAGGCCAGCCGCGCGAAACCCTCCTCCAGCGAATCGACGCGCTTCTTCTCGGCGAGGAACCTGGCGATGCGCTGGCCCAATTCGTCTTCGAGGCGCCGCACCTTCGTCAGCCGCTCGTCGATCTCGGAGAGCTCCTGGCGCTTCGCGTCGAGGGTTGAAAGCTCGCCCTTCATCGACTCGATGGCGGCCGAAAGCTTGGCCACCAGCTCGTCGCTGCGCTCGAAAATGCGCGTCTGCGCGACGAAGGCCTTCTGTTCGCGATCGATGTCGGCCACCGCCTTCGCGAGGCGCTTCGCCTCGGCATCGATCTGGCCCGTGGCCGTCGCGATGCGCTTGTCCAGACCGTCGCCGAGTTCCTTCGAGCGGAAGAGAAGGGTTTCGATGTCCTTCCGGATACCGTCCCGCTCCTCCGTCGTCCGCGCGGCCCAGACCTCGTGCTGCTGCTCGTAATCCGCCCTTGCGGAGGAGACGAGACCTTCGAGGCCGGTCTTGAGCGCCGCGATGTCGGCCCGCAGCCCCTCCTCGGCGGCCCTGCGCGCTTCCTCGAGATTCCGGCCGAGGAGCTCTCCCAGGGACGCGATGCCCGCCTCGGCTGCCCGCCTCGCGGCCTCCTCTTCTTTCGAGAAGGCCTTCCCGAGTTCGGCGAGGGCCGTGTCGCGCTCCAGCTTCCAGGCGGCGAGGGCCGCGTCGGCACCCTCCTTCCGCGTCCGGAGATCGGCGAAGAACTCGTCCTCGAAGACCTTGAGCTTCTGCGAAACATTGTCGTAGGCCCGCGACTTGAGTGCGTCGAGCTCCGTCTCGAGCGAGCGCATCGCCTCGGACAGGCGCGCCGTCTCCTTGGAGAAACCGCCCTCGAAGTCCTGCTGCCGCGCCGTGAGGGCCCGCCCCCAGGCCACAAAGTCCCCCTCGATGCGACCACTCGCGTCGGCCATGGCGGCCCGCAGCGCGGCCTCCAGCACCCCGATGTCGACGTTGACCGCCTCCAGCCGGCGGAACTTGGACTCGACCTCGGCGCCATAATCGTCGAGACGTCGCTCCACCGCATCGAGAACCTCCAGACTGCGGGCCTCCCCTTCCTTGCGAAGGCGCTCTGCCAGGGCTGCCGCCTCCGCCGTCGACGCGTCGATCGCCTGGCGGAGACCGGCCTCGAGGGCCGCCTTTTCCTTCGCGGCCGCCTCGAAGGCCTCCTTGAGCTCGGCGAGGGCCGCGCTCCTGATCCCCTTGGCCTCATCGACACCAGCCTTCAACTCCGCGATGGCCGCCGCCTGGGCCGCCTTAGCGTCGCTGGCGCGTAGCGCGAAATCGTCCTTCTGGGCGCCGAGAAGGGTCTTGAGCTTTTCGCCCAGCCCGAGAGCCACTTCGTCCGCCTTCTTGGCGAGAATGCCCAGCCGCTGCTCGACAGCCCCCTCGATGGCGGCGATCCGCGTCTCGACCGCCGTGGCCGAACCCTCGACCTTCTCCGCAAGCGCTCCGAGCCGCGACTCGGCCTCCTTCGCCGCCGCTGCCGCGAGAGCCTCCGCGCGGGCGCGGGCCGCCTCCAGAGCTGCCGTCACCGCGTTCAAAGCGACCTCCGTCGCCGCGATGCGCCCGTCGAGGGCCCCAATCGCCTTTGCTCCCTTTTCCGTGGCCGCCTCCGACTCCGCGGCCAGATCGGCCTTGAAACCGGCCTTGAGCTCCTCGGCCTCGGCCTTCCACTCCGCCTTGAACGCCCTCGCCAAGGCCTGGGTCTCGGCCGCCTTATCCTTGGCGAGCTGCCCGATCTGGGCGAACTTGTCCTCGACCGTTTCCTTGAGCTTGGCCGCCTTCGCGTCGCTCGAGAGCCGCAACTTCTCGAAGGCCGCGTCTTCGAGCTTTTCCGATTCAGCGCGGGCCCGGTCGAAGGCCTTGGCGAACTCCCGCTCGGCGTCGCGCTTGGCCGCGGCCGCATTCGACACCGTGAGCTCAGCGTCGGCCTCCGCCTTGACCAGAAGCTCACGGATACCGGCGATCCGCGTCTCCGTATCGGCAAAGAGCCCGTCGCGGACCGTTTCGAGGGCCGCCAGATTGTCGCGGGCGAAATCATCGCGGAGCACCACGATATTCGACTCCACCGCAGCCAGCGACTTGGCCGCCGCCTCGATCTTGCGCGCCACCCCGTCGGTGAACTCACCCTCGGCCTGAATGCGCGCCAGATTCTCGTCCACCCGGGCGCTCATATCCATCAGCCGGGCCAGAGCCTCGTCATACTGCCCGATGCGCGCCCCGATGGCCGCAATATCCTCCGCCCTTGCCTTGAGCCCCTCCTCCACCGACTGAAGGCGCTTCAACACCTCCTTGGCGGACTTGTTCCTCACATCCAGATCGATGGCGTATTGCTTGAGATCCTCGGCCCGACGATCCACATAGGCGCCGAGATCGCCCTGGAGCCTGTCCCCCAGCTTCTTGACCTTTTCGAGACTCCGGTTGTCGCGATCGAGAAAACGCCAGGCAACCAGCGTCACGAGGACGATTCCCAGAGTAAGCATATCTCCGACAGTAAAGGGCATCAGGGCTCCCTGGTTTTGACCGAATATGACCCCGAGTCTAGCGCACTTGGCCATTCAACGGAAGAGATTCCGCGCTCCACATACCCATAGAGCAATGGGCGCGTCGAGGAGGGAGCGCTTCGCGCCCCCTCCTCGACCGGGCTCTCCGCGAGTATCTTCGCGAGCGCCGCTACCTGCAGGTCGCCGCGATCCTGGGGGTCGCGAAGGATACTCGCTTCGATCCCTCGCGCTGCGCTTCGCCTTCGGCTCGCGCAAAGACCCGAGATCGCGGCAGCTACTTCACCGAGCGCAGGCCGGCTCCCCCTCGCGCCGGCCGGCTCCCCCTCGTGGCGGCTGCGGCCGCGTCCCCGAAAACCGGCCGGCCTTCCCCTTTAGGCGGGCGGCACGTTGAAGGCCGCCTCGATTTCGGCCACGGCCCTGGCATCGATCGGGCGGAAGTCGCCGAGGCGCCGGGCCGAGATAAGAGCGTTGGCCGTGGCCTCGGCCACCTCCAGCCTGTCGTAGGCCTCCAGAATCGTACGCCCCGTCGCGAGGACAGCATCGCTGTCGAGAACCACCACAGGGTTGCGCCTCGTGATCGCCGCGCTGATCGCCCCCTCGTCGCCGAACTGGGCCCCGTAGGGCACCACGGGCATGTCGCGGAGATTGATGTAGGATTCGGGAATGGTGCGGGAGTCGAGCCTGACGCCGGCGACGACAAAGGCGGTGAGATAGGGACATTGGGCCGTGACGATGGCACCGACATCGGGATGGTCGGCGTAGACAAGCCGATGCAGCCCCGTCGCCCGCGAAGGGACAGTCCCGATCTCGCGCAAACCACCCGAAACGAGGGCGATGTCCGCGGCCTCGAGCCCCCTCCGATCGACACCGTAGGGCGTGATCAGAAAAGCGTCGTTGCCGAGCCGCGCCGAAAATGACCCCTCTGTGCTCGTCATAAGGCGCCGATCGTAGGCGCGATGCACAAAGTCGACGATGACACGCCGGAGCTCGCGCTCGCGTGAACTCCGCGTACCCGGCGCAAAAGTCCCCTCGACCTGGCGCCAGCCCTTCCGCCTTTGCACGATCATCTCCTCGGAAAGGACACGGGCACCGCCGAGACCGGCCGCGTTGATGATGGTGCGGGCGCAGAACTCCAGGGTCTCGAAGCGCTGAAACGCCTCCAGCAGAGTTTTCCCCGCGGCGACCACACCGTGGTTCTCGAGGACGACGATGTCGCAACCCTCGGCGAACTTCGCCGCGATCGAGCGGCCCAGAGCCTCGCTGCCCGGCACCGCGTAGGGCGCAAAACCGACCTTCCCGCAGGCATCGAAGGCCTGGGGCAGCACGCGGGTGTCCGGCGCCTTGCCCGCCACACTGAAGGCCACGAGGGCCGGCGGATGGGCGTGCAAAATGGCGCCCACATCGGCGCGGGTTTCGTAGATTGCGCGATGGAATGGATGCTCGCTCGAGGGCTTGAGCACCGTGTCGACCGCAACACCCTCGTGCATCCGGACCACATCGGCCGGCCTCATCACCCCCTTGTCGGTCCCACCCGGCGTAATCCAGATATCGCCCGTCTCGTCGCGGACCGACAGATTGCCGCCCGAAGTCGTCGTCATCCCATAGCGGTACACCCTGTCCATGATTTCCGCGATCTGGTCGCGGGGATGCTGATAATCTGAATTCATACCTTTTCTCCTTTGAAGCCGCCGCGCGACGCCTCGGCCCCCCTGATCAGGACCCTCGGGCCATTGCCCAGCCTTGCCGCCCCCACTTCACAGCACAAACCTACCACGCCACCCACCCGACAATCGATGAGGTACCCGCCGGCCGCCTTCCCCCGATGATATAGGCTGCCGACAATCCCGTCATCCAGTAGCCACTCGGCGCGGGCGCGGCCCGGCTGGCCGTTGAGGAGATCGTCGAGAAAACCGCAAAAAGGCGAAGGAAAGGCGCGAACTCACCCTACTTCCCTTCGCCTCCCTCTCCTCCTCTCTCCTCGACCCGGGAATTTTCGCCGGAACAGCTCGGGTCCTCGGTTCCTGTATGGGCCGACCTGACGAGCCAATCTTGGGCCGAGGATGGCCGCTCTCCTCGAAAAGGCGCCCAAATCAATGTTTCTTTTGTGTTGCGCGGTAATAAGTCCGACAGCCTCCCAGCCCCTCGAAAGTCGGAAAGAACGAGGCCTCGGCTCAAGGGCGAAACCTCCGGTCCTGACTTAACTGCGCTTTTCGATGCGGCTAGGTTATCTGTATGGACCTTGAGATTCACGCGGAATACGACGAGGATGCCCGGGTTTTGGTCGCGCACCATGAGGAATTAGAACTCGCGACCGAAACCGAAACCGTGGAAGTCCTCACGTACAAGCTTCAGGAAATGCTGCCCGAACTTGCCGAGCTGAATGGAATCGATGTGCCTCATCCAATTACCTTTACAATCGTTTCCCGTCGCCCGGCAACCGCCTTCGCGTGATGAGCGCGAATTTCACCCCCGAACTCGAACAGGCAGGACTCCCGAAGGCATTTTGAGGGAATTGGGGCCCAACGGGATTCCTCAACGCAGGACAAGGCGGCCTTCCCTTTTCGCTCATTGGAGAGCCTCAACAATCGGACGCAATTGGTTGTTATACCTATTGGTTCCTTCACTCTACGGAAGAATTGGGAGGTTGGCGCGGGCCTGGCTACATTCCAAATCGCCTCAGCGTTTTTTGATAGAATTTTGAAGCGCCGCCGGCCCTCCCGAGCGTTCTTCGGGAGGAGGCCATCATGCAAACCGGCATCGACCCGACCAACGACTTCGCTTTCAAGAAAATCTTCGGCCAGCCGAGCCACGCGGGGCTCACCCTGAGCCTCGTCAACTCCATTCTCCCGCTCGCAGGAAGAAGGACCGCTTCAAGCCTCAGCATCCAGAATCCCTTCGTACTTTCGGACTTCGTGGACAGCAAGGAAGTCATCCTCGACCTCAGGCTCAAGGACTCCGAGGGAAGGGATATCCAGGTGGAGATGCAGGTGAAAACGGGGGGCCCCCTCGAGCGGCGGATGCTCGACAACTGGGCGCGGGTCTATGCGGAACAGCTGCCCAAGGGCGATGGCTACGAGGTTCATCGGCCCGTCATTTCCATCTGGATTTTGAAGGAAGAGCTCTTTCGGGACGAGGCCTGGCTTCACCTTGTCGAGGCCCGGGTCAGGCCTGGGGGCGGCATATTCTCCGAGGATTTTCTCATCGTCGCGCTTGGACTCGGAGATTTTTGGCGCCAGAGGGCGGCTGCGGGCCAGGCTGGTATCGACGAAGGGCCGGGGAAGTGGTTATCTTTTCTCTATGAGGGCGAGAATCTCGATCCTGAAGGGGAGCCGGACGCGGAGCGCAAGGAGGCCTTGAAGATCATGGAAGAGATCAGCATGAGCAAAGCCGAGCGGGCGATCTACCTGAGTCGCTTCGACGCCCAGGCCTGGCGAATCTCGGAAATCCATGCCGCCCAGGCAAAGGGCCTCGAAGAGGGCTTGGCCGAAGGGGCAAAAACCAGGGCGCTGGAGGACGCGCGCAATCTGAAGCGCCTCGGGGTGTCGGTCGCCCTCATCGTCGAGGCGACAGGCCTGGACCTGGAGACGGTGGAAGGGCTGTAGGCGGGGGACGGACCCCCGAGCGGTCTCTCGCGAGCGCGGAACCCACTTTATCCTCCTTCCATTGCGAAAGGAGGCCGCATGCTTCGCCGGAAACGTATTTCCTTATTGTTGATCCCACTCTTTGTTCTCGTCATGTCCCCGCCGCTCTCTGTCCAGACTGGCCGGCGCTGCACCCTCGTTATTTGAAATGCAACTTTCGGAGGCGGATTGCGCGCCCTCACAAATCCTGCTAATGCCGGCGAAGGCGGTAGCCGACGCCCTCGCCGGCATCGGCTATAGAGTGACGCCCCTTTGCGATGCGACACGGAAAGG
The DNA here is from genome assembly GCA_021782015.1 of bacterium. Taxonomy (GTDB): domain Bacteria; phylum Spirochaetota; class Spirochaetia; order Treponematales; family Rectinemataceae; genus CAIJMU01. The sequence goes on from JAJXVS010000024.1 coordinate 22,525, forward strand.
GATAGACCAGGCCATCGCCGCCTTCCATGATGCCCTGGCTGCTGACCGGAAGAGCGAGGGCTTTTTCTACTGCGCCGGCTATGGCGCACAGGCCAATGGAGTCAACTACCTCATTTCAGTGGGCGCAGAGATCAATACGTCTGCCAACCTCGACGATGAGGGCGTGAGTCTCTTGCGACTCCTTGGGAACCTCGAGGAAGGACGCAACCGTGTCAATGTCATCGTTCTCTTCTCTACCGCCGAAGGCCAAGTCGCCCAGAACGGCGAAGGGAGGAACTCTCCTTTCGCCTCTGCCCTCGTTGCCCACCTTTCCAACCCCGGCGACAGTGCGCGGCAGAAGGTGGCTCAATATCTGAGAAACAGCATCCCAATTTGAAGCGCCGCCGACCCTCACGAGCGTTCTTCGGGAGGAGGCCATTATGCAAACAAGTGAGGCTCTTTCAAAACGCAGACGCGTTTTGAAAGAGCTACCTTGAAGTCCGCGATTGGCGCAGCGGTTGCAACCAAATATCAGCAACCGCGAGCAATCGCAAAGCCAATTTCAAGAGTAACCGACTTTTGAAATTGGCTCAGGCATCGACCCGACCAACGACTTCGCCTTCAAGAAAATCTTCGGCCAGCCGAGCCACGCGGGGCTCACCCTGAGCCTCGTCAACTCCATTCTCCCGCTCGCAGGAAGAAGGCCCGCTTCAAGCCTCA
>JAJXVS010000277.1 GCA_021782015.1 bacterium
CGAGTTCGGGCGCGAAGCCCTTGTGGAAATTCCTGCCTGAAGGCTCGGTCCGAAGGTAACGATAGCCTTCCTGCATGAGATCGTCGACGAGGATTTCCTGGGCTCTCATTCAAGAATTGTCGTAATATATGGCCGAATCCTTGAGTCCTTCGGCGTCGAAAATCGCCGCGGGTGGCTTGTTATCTTCAATTATTGTCATAAAACGGCGGTGGATTCCATGCTCGCCGGGTATCGAACCATACCGACAATGTATTCGACCTTGCCGGTGGCCCTGGCTATGCTTGTTCGCATGCAAGAGAATGGAGAGAAGGGAGGCGGGGCCGGGACAGTCCTCGTCCTGTCGGGAAGCGGCGCCGTCGAGGCCGCCAAAAAACCGGAGGAGGAGCGCGCCGATCGGCTGGCGGCGAGCCTCGCGGCAGCGGGTTTTCGCACCGAGCGCCTGTCGGCCCGGAAGCTCGCCGATCTCGACGAGGCCTTGGCCGCCAGATCCATCTCACTGGTATTCTCCGTGGCCCTGTACCTTCCCGATGACCTTGGCCGGCGCCGGAACGTGCACGCCCACTTCGGGGCGCGGTCGGTTCCCTTTGTCGGCTCCCCGGCGGCCGTCCTCGATCTGGCGATCGACAAGGCGGCCCTCAAGCGAAAATGGAGTTCGCGGGGCGTCCTGACCCCTCCCTTCACCGTCATCGACGAAGTGACGCCCCTGCCGGGGCCCGCATCGTTGGGCCTGGAATTTCCCCTGATCGTGAAGCCCTTGCGCGAAGGCAACAGTCGCGGCATCGACGCCTTCTCTGTTGCTAATAATTATGAAGAATTGTCCGCCAAGACATCCGCGCTCGCGGAACGGTGGGGCGAGGTCCTCGTGGAAAGTTTTCTCGGAGGCTCGGCGGATTTCCGCGAGTTCACGGTGGCCCTCGTCGGCGATCCGGTCGGCGGTCTCGTCCTCCCCGCGGAAATTCGATTCGAGGAAAAGGGGGTGGGGGGCGCAGTGGAACCGACATCGAGAATAGTCACCCAGGCCGCCAAGGACGGGCATCTGACCAGCGCCATTCCCCTGCCTCGCTCCGATCTGCGGGACCGCGTGGCCTCCTTCGCGGCCGAGGCCTTCTCGGTCGCCGGCGTCCGCGACTATGCCCGCTGCGACATCATTCAATCATGGGACCGGTTTTACGCGATCGAGATTAACGGCCAGCCCATGGTGCCCGACAGTTGGTTCGCGGCCTGCGCCGAGGCCGAAGGTCTCGATGAGAAGGGCTACCTCGGCGCCATCGTCGAGGCGAGCCTCCGGCGCCTCGCGGCGGAAGGTGCCGCGGCCAAGCGCACCGGGGGCGGGAGCGCCAGGGGCGGGCGCCTCGCCGGGCTGGGCCCTTCGATTCCCTTAACCGCGGCGCCGCGGGGAGACCCACGATGAGTGTCGCCCTGAGCAAAGGTGAACGATTCGGCATCCTCCGTCCCCCGGTCGACGCCCACTCGCTCGGTGTCAGCATCATCATCGAGCTCCTGCGCGGCTGCGGAATAAGGGCCGTCGTGGCCGAGGGCGAGGTCAGGGAATCCCTGGCACGCCTCGACGATCCGGCCGCGGCCCGGGTCCTCGCCGAATGGGCGCGCGGGGAACGGCTTTCAGCCCTCGGCTTGAGCTGGCGACTCGATCCGGAAGAGGGCCTCAGACATTTTGCCGGCCTGGTCGAGGTGCTGCGGGCCGCAGCCCTGATCGGCGGCGATTCGGCGCCCCTCCGGGCTCTCTACTTCGCCGGCCTTCCCGCGGCCTGTGATCTCGTGCAGGCGCGCTTTCCCTTCGTCGCGGGTGTCTTCCGCGGCGATGAGACGGCCGCCGAAAGCCTCCAGATTCTCGGCCTCGGCGGCATCAGGCTGCCCTCATCGATGGCTGCCGACCTTGGCTACGACGAGGACCGCATGGCCTTTGGCCGCGAGCTCGTGGCTAAGGGAGAGTGGAAGGCGGTGCGGCCCGTGGATCGTTCGGGCTATCCGCGCTTTGGCCGGCGAGGGGACGGGCTTGTGGCGCGTATCGCCCATGGACGCCGCCGCAATCTGCCGCCCCTGATGCGCGCCCACGCCGGCCCCTGGCTCCCCGATCGCCGCGAGGCCGTCGCCCTGTTCGAGGAATGGACCTCGAGGCTCGCGAAGAGCGGTTTTCTCGACATCCTGTCGATCGGGACCTCGCAGCTCAGTCAGAGCGCCTTCGGCGAGAATTGGGAAGGTCGGCCCGACGGCGGTGGTGTTCCCCTCGACAGCCCGGAGGCCTTCGGCAGGATCTGGGAACTTGCGCGTCCCATGCTTGTGCGGAGCTACTCGGGTACCAATGACGTCGCAGGGATGGCGAAGATGCTGGAGGAACGCATCGATATCGCATGGCACGCCCTGTCGTTCTGGTGGTTCAGCCGGCTGGATGGCAGGGGTCCCCACGGCGTGTTGAACAATCTCGAGCGCCATTTCGAGGCCATCGATTTTATCGCCGCGAGCGGCAAACCCTTCGAGCCGAACGTTCCCCATCACTTCGCCTTCCGGGGCGCCGACGATACGAGCTACGTCGTCTCCGGCTGGCTGGCCGCCTGCGCGGCAAAGGAGCGGGGCGTACGCGATCTTGTGCTCCAGGTCATGCTCAACACGCCTAAATACACCTGGGGCGTGAACGACCTGGCCAAGGCAAGGGCCCTCCTCCAGCTCGTCCGCGAACTTGAGGACGGGAATTTCAGTGTTCACCTCCAGCCGCGGGGGGGCCTCGATTACTTCTCGGGCGACGAGTCCACCGCCAAGGCCCAACTCGCCGCCGTCACCGCCCTCATGGACGACATCGAGCCTTGGGACGCGCACAGCCCGGAAATCATCCACGTCGTGAGCTGGTCCGAGGGAATGCGGCTCGCCGACCCCGATGTCATCGATGATTCCATCCGTATCACGCGTCAGGCCCTTTCGGAATGGAGGCGCCTCAGGGCTGAGGGCCTCGTGGACGACATGTCGAGGAGCGGAACAGTTCTCCGGCGGACCTCCGAGCTTCTCGCGGAGGCCCGGTCCGTGATCGCCGCGATCTGCGCGACCGTACCCGATCCCTTCAGTCCGGCGGGCATGTACCGGATTTTGGCCAGTGGATTTCTGCCGATTCCCTGGCTGGCCGAGCTGCGGGAGGAATTCCCGGAGGCGGCGCGCTGGAAGACTGGCATGGTCGATGGGGCCGTCAAGGTGGTCGACGGAGAGGGAATGGTGATTCCCGCCGAACGGAGGATTCCCATAGTGATTGATAGATTGAAAAGAGGCCCCTCGCCAGCCTCGGGGCCTGGACCTCGATGAAATCTTCGCTATCGCGCCAGAGGATTGAGGCGGCCGGGAAAAAGGGGAAGGACCTGTCCATTTGCGTTGTCGGCGCCGGCAACGGGGGCCTGGCCATGGCCGGTCACCTCGGAGTCCTTGGCTTCGATGTGCGGCTGTTCAACAGGACGGACGCTGCCCTCTCGGGCGTGCGGTGGCACGGAGGCGTGCATATGAGCGGCGCGGTCCATGGTTTCGGCCCCGTGGCCCTCGCGACCTCCGATATCAGCCTGGCTCTTCGCGGCGCCGACCTGGTCATGATCGTGACACCCGCCACCGCCCATGCCGAACTCGCGAGGTGCATGGCGCCTTATTTGGAGGATGGTCAGGTCGTCGTGCTCAATCCTGGGCGGACCGGAGGAGCCCTTGAATTCCGCAGGGCCCTCGGGCTGGCGGGGGCCAGGGGCGAACCCGTCATCGCCGAGGCTCAAACCCTCCTCTACGCCTCGCGGGCCATTTCGCGGCACGAGGCGCGCATCTTCAAGATCAAGAATGGCGTGCCCGTGGCCGCTCTTCCGTCCTACTGGACCCCCGAGGTGCTCAATCTCCTGGACAGCGCCTTTCCGCAGTTCATCGCCGGCAGCAACGTCCTCGCCACGAGCCTCGAAAATATCGGCGCCGTATTTCATCCGGCCCTGACCATCCTCAATGCCGGCTGGATCGAGGCGACACGGGGCGATTTCGATTACTACCTTCAGGGCATCACTCCGTCTGTCGCCATCTTTCTGGAAAAGGTGGACGAAGACCGGATGGCAGTCGCCCGCCGCCTCGGCGTTCGAAGTTCCACGGCCCGCGAATGGCTCTACCTGAGCTACGATGCGCCCGGCGATACTCTGTATGAGGCGATTCACAACACCGCCGCCTACCGCGGAATCAAGGCGCCTCAATCGATAGCCCACCGCTATATTTCCGAGGATGTTCCCATGAGTCTCGTGCCCATCTCCTCGATCGGCGCGATGCTCGGAGTCCCGACGCCGTCCATCGACATGGTCATCGAGCTCGGCTCCATTCTGCATGGCGTCGACTATCGGGCCGTCGGCCGCACGGTCGAGCGCCTGGGACTCGAGGGCATGAGCGTCGAGGATATCCATCGCCTGGCGATGGATCCGGATTCCTGAAAACGGGAGCCAACACATGAATACACTTGTGGATTCTCTGGGGAATTTCTGGATGAACGCCCATCCTACCCTGCGCGGCGCCACCGTCCTGGTCGTCGGGCTATTCGCCGCCTGGGCGCTCAAGAAAGTGGTCGAGGCGCTTCTTGGGCTCCTGAAATTCGACCGGATCGCGGACAAGTTCGGATTGGGCGAATTCCTCCGCAAGGGGGCTGTCCCCTACAAAGCCACGAAACTGGTGGGCGCCATAGTCGGATGGATCGCCATCCTCGTGGCCCTCCTCGCCACCTCCCGCACCCTCGACATCAGCTTCGTGAATACCTTTTCCGACAACCTCGTGGCCACCCTGCCGAGCGCCCTCGCGGCCATTATCGTGATAATTGTCGGCATCATGGTCGTGAGTTTCC
>JAJXVS010000278.1 GCA_021782015.1 bacterium
TGAAGGCTCCTTGGTGCGGGGTCGGGCGATGCTTTTACTATGAAAGGATAACGGGTTTGGCTTTTGCGCGGCAAGGCGGGCGGGGGTGGGCCGGCGCGGGTGGTGTGGTGGGGGCGACCGGTGCGGGTGGGCTGTGGGCGGCGTGGGTGGCGTGGTGGTGGCGACCGGTGCGGGTGGGCGTGGCGTGGGCGGGCGGCGTGCGTGGCGGCGGGTGGCGCGGGTGGCGCGGGTGGCGGGTGTGGCGGGTGTGGCGGGTGTGGCGGGTGTGGCGCGGGTGGTGAGCGCGGCGAGCGCGGCTCCTTCAGCGCAGGCTGGCTCCCGCGGCTACGGTGTCGAAATCGATGTCTCCTCTTTCGATGGCACGGGAATAGAGGCTGACGGTTTCGGCGACCGCGTCGCGCAGGGTTGAAAAGCGGATGGCGCCGAGGACGTTTTCAAGATCGGCATTGTGCATTTCCGGCGGGTAGGGAGGGGGCACGTCGATCCATTTGATGCGTCCCGCCGCATCGGCCCTGACGGCCTCGATGGCCGATACGACCTCGGCCATGGTGACCGAATCGCCGCCGAGGTTGAAGGTCTCGGAACCCTGGAAGGCGTCGGCCCGCGAGGCCCGGATGAAGAGCTCGGCCACATCCGGGGCGTAATGGAAACCGAAGCGGCCGCCATAGCTGATTTCGTAGGGCCTGCCCGCCGCGGCGGCGAGCATGGCCACCGAGGGTGTCGCGGTGAGTCCGCGATCTCGGCCGGCTCCATATACTACATAGGGTCTGAGTCCGATGCTGGAAATGCCGTCGTTGTGCCAGTAGGCTTTGGCGGTGTATTCGTTGGCGATTTTCCAGGCGCCGTAGAGGGAGCGCGCGGCGAAGGGGGCGTCGTTGTCGAGGGGGGCCGGCTCGTATTCTTCGGAGGGGCCGTAGACGGAGGTGGTGCTCGCGAAGGCGAGGTGGCGCACTCCGAAGCGCTTGGCGGCCTCGAATACGTTCAGTGTTCCGATGACATTGACGCGGGCGCCCTCGACGGGGCGATCGCGGCAAAGGGGGAGGAGCATGCCGGCGAGGTGGATGACGCGGTCGGGTTTGGCGCGGCGAAAGTGGCGGTCGACGAGGCCGGGCCTCGAAATGTCGCCTTCGAGAAAGTGAATTTTTTGTTCCTGGCCCCGGTCGAGGATCCAGGGCAGGCGATACCAGTTTCGGCCCCAGGCGAAGATTTCGATATCCTCGGCGAGGAGTCGTTTGAGAACCCAGACGCCGATGCAACCGGAGGCTCCGGTCACGAGAATGCGCTCTTTCGCCATGCTACCTCCGGCAATGTCAGCGATTATAAACTACCGTGAGGGATCGGACGTTTGTCAATATCGGGTGAGTTCTGGGCTATTATTCGATGAGGGTTTGGGTGAGGGTGCGCGGTGCGATGCGGGTTGGGTGCGGTGGTGAGGGCGCGGGCCGCGCGCGCCCGGCGGTGAGGGCGCGGACCGATTGCGGTGGCCGGGCGTGCGGCGCGATGCGGGGGCGGGCAGGGCGCGGTAGTGAGGGCCGCGGTAGTGAGGGCGCGGGCCGATGGCGGTGGCCCGGCGCGCGGTGCGGTGAGGGCGCGGGCCGGGCGGTGCGGTGAGGGCCCGCGCCGATTGACCTGCGGGGCTTTCGACCCTATTGTATCTAAATGGATATTCCGGAATTCGATCTCGGCCTGTTCCGCGTGCTGAAGGCTCTTGTGCGGCCCTTGCTGGTTCTGTTCTTCGCCATCGAGGATAACCGGGCCGAGGCCCTCGCTGGCCTGGAAGGTCCCTTCGTCCTGCTCGGTAATCATTCCAATTGGTATGATCCATTCATTCTCGTCGCAGAATCCGATGGTCCGCTCTATTTCGTGGCCACCGAAGATCTGTTCACCTTATTCCCTTACGGCCTTTTCATCGGCCGACTCGGGGCCATTCCCAAGGTCAAGTTTCTGCCCGACCTGGACACGGTCAAGAAGCTCTTCGCCATCAGGGACGCGGGCCATCCGGTGGGCATCTTTCCCGAGGGAGAGCGCAATTGGGACGGTCGGACTCTTCCTTTTCTACCTGCGACGCTGAAACTGGTGCGAAAGCTCCGCGAGCCGGTCGCGGTGGTCACTCTCCGCGGCGCCCATCTTTCGTTCCCCCGCTGGGCCATCTTTCCGCGCAGGGGAAAGATCGTCGTCGACTATCGCCTCATAGTCTCGCGCGAGGAGGCCAGGTCGCTTTCGGGGGAGGAGGTCGAGGCGCGAATCCTCGCGGCCTTTTCCCATGACGATGTGGAGTGGAACCGGGGAGAACGCGTCGCCTTCCGGGGACCGTTCAGGACGGCCGGCATCGAGGCCCTCCTCTACCTCTGTCCGGATTGCCGGGGCCTGGGCACGATCGGCTGGGCGATGGGGGCGCGCGTGCGATGCCGGAGTTGCGGGGCGGAGCATCACCTCGATATGTATGGCAAATTGAGGCGTGTCGGGCATGGGGTCGCGATGGTCGGTTCCGGGGGCGATGGGCTCGCGCCCCCTCCTTCCTTTGCCGATACGGGCTCGTGGGTCGACTGGCAAAAGGCGACCTTGCCCGGTCTGCTTGAAGGCCGGGCGGTGGGGGGGGAAGGCTCCGCGCTTTTGGTCGAGGCTGGTATGCGATTGTATCGGCGGGAACGCGCGGGGGGGAAGGTGCGGTTGGCCTTGGTGTCCAAGGGCAGTCTCGAGCTATTCCACGACCGCATCAGTTTCGCGGGCAAGGGCGAAAGTCTTGATTTCCCGCTTCCGGAACTCGCCGGGGTCAACGTTATTTATCGTAATTACCTCGATTTTGCCTCGGGGGGCCAGCTCTACCGTCTTGTGCCGCGTAGCGGGAGTCGTTGCATTCTTGTCTTTCTCCATGCCATCCGATACCTCATGAAGAGGGAGGGGAACGAGACCATGGGCTCGGAGGGCTGAGGAGGAGACGGAAGCAAAGGGCTCGGAGGAGGGGTGGGGCGCGAGGCTTGGCATGGGCGAGGGCTTGGGGAGCGCGAGGCTTGGCGTGCGAAAGGGCTTGGGGAGCGCGTGGCTGGGGTGGCCCGTGGCGGGGTTGCGGCGGTATTTCCTGCGCGAATTTGACGCCGGCCGCGATTGGGCATAGGCTTTCGGGAACGCGATGGCTTTGCCGCTCAGGGTGGAGGTTCTCAAGATGAAAAGTGCAGCTTTTTCGTTGTCCCTGGCCATGATGGCCGCGGCGCCCGTCCCGGGGGAGGGACAGATTTCCGGAGACACCGAATTGACCTATTTCGGTCGTTCGAGCTTCAAGATCAGGACTCGTTCGGGTTTCGTTCTCTACGTCGATCCCTACGCTCCGGGCGATTATTCCGAGGCGGCCGACCTCGTGCTCGTCAGCCATGGTCATAGCGACCACAATGCAGTGGGCAAGGTGACGCGAAAGAAGGAATGCAAGGTCATCGCTCCCGTCGGCGCGGTCGAAAACATGGCGGTCGCCACCATAGCCGAGGGCGATACGAGGTCCGTCGGTCCCGTTTCGATTCGCGCGGTGGGAGCCGCCAACGGCAACCATCCCAGGGGTTTCGGCGTGGGTTATGTGCTCTCGTTCGAAGGTATTGTGCTCTATTATTCGGGCGATACTTCGCGACTTCCCGAAATGGCGAAATGGACAGAATACGGAATAGATTATGCCCTGATCTGCAGCGACGGTTTCTGGAACATGGGCGCCGAGGAGGTCGCGCGTTGTGCGACCCTGATGGGGGCCAGGCGACTGTTGCCAATTCATACGAGCAAGGATGGCATTTACGACGACACGGTGGCTCGCTCGGTGAAATTCAAGGATACCATCATCGTCCAGCCTGGCTCGAAACTGGCATTGAAAAAGTAGGCTGGCATGGCCTCCTCGAATGCATTCCCGATCGGGGAGCTCCGGGCCCTGTACGAACTTCGGGTGAGGCGGGAGCCGACCTATCCCGGTGCCAGGGTGGAAAAAGGCGCCAATACCCTGCGTCTGATCGAAGGCGATCGAGCCTGGGTGTCCTGGTCGGATCTGGGAGGCCTCGGGGAAGGGGAACTCGACGAGGCCATCGAGGCGGAAGTTGTCCGCTTTCGAGAGCTGGGCCTTCTCGATCATCTGGAATGGAAGCTTTTCGGGAGTGACAGGCCGGCCGCGCTTCGCGAGCGCCTCGTGGCCCATGGCTTCGAGCCGAGGGATCCAGCGGACGCGGTTCTCATCCTCGACCTTTCCGAACTGCCGCTGGATCTTAAGAGTACTGATGGGTTTGACTTGAGGCGTCTCCGGGGCAAGGAGGCCCTGGAGGCCATGAGGCCGATTCTCGACGCGGTGTGGCCGGAGGACGCCGCCGACACGATTCGCTTTGTCGGGGAATCGATCGCCGCCGACCCGGAGGGGCAGAGCCTCTGGTTCGCCTTTGCTGACGGCATACCCGTGGCCGAGGGGCGTGTCGAGTTCGCCTGCGGGGAATTCGCCGGAATCTGGGGAGGGGCTACGTTGCCTGCCTACCGTGAGCGAGGGATTTACACGGCGCTTGTCGCAGCGCGCGCGGCCGAAGCCATCGAGCGTGGCTGCAGGTTTCTCACCATCGACGCGAGCCCGATGAGCCGCCCCATCCTTGAAAAGCGGGGCTTCCAATTACTCGATACCGCGCTTGAGTGCAACTATCGAGGGCCTCCGGGGTAGGGTGGCAGGGGCGCGGCTGCGGGTGTTGCGGCCGTGGCCGCCCGGGGCAGGGCGGAGCCGCGGTTTCCTTATTCACCGAATACTGACAATTCCCGAATCTCCGCCTGACCGGGCACTGTCAGGGTCCGCATGGTCCGGCCCGAGGGGTCCAGCCCCGATGGCCCGCCGCGG
>JAJXVS010000279.1 GCA_021782015.1 bacterium
CTGCAACGCGACCATATGGCCGACTATCTCGCCCACCATGTCTCCATCGCCGGCAGCACCGCGCCACTCTTCGGCGCCGACGCCGTGACCGCGATCCACCAGAACTCCGGCGGCATGCTCCGCCGCGTCGGCAACCTCGCCCGCGGAGCCCTCATGGCCGCAGCTCTTGAAGGCTGTCCGATCGCCACTGCGGAGCACGTCCGCATCGCTTCGACAGAGATTCTGTAAATAGCGCGCGACACCCGTCATCTCGACGGGTGTCGCGCTGTCTTCGCACTGTCAGTGGATTGTGAGAGTCAGGAAGCTGTGCGAGGAAAGGTCAGATTAATGTGCGACGCCACATGGCGGCATGGAGCGGGGCTTTGGCCTGCGCGGGTGTGATGCGCTCCCCGGTATCAACGGAGCGACGGATGAGGGCGGTGTCGAGGATGACGACCGGCGCGATGATGGTTGGGCCGAGCTGGTGGTACCGGATCCTCCATGAAGCCTCGATGTCGAAGTGGTCCTCATGCACGTTCTCCCAGCGGAGAGCGAGGAGCTCGGATTGGCGGCAGGCGGTGAGCATCGCCGCGAGGCTCATGAGGTAGTTGAGCCGATTATCATTCTAGACCTGCTCCACGGTCGCGGGGTTCATGAGGGTGATGGCCTCGCGGGTCGTGAGGATATCTCGAGGCTTGGAGTCGCCGACGAAGAGGGGGACGCGCTTCCACGGATCATCCGCGATGAGGGCGAGCCTGCAAGCCTCGCTCGTGATGGTGCGGAAAGCCGAGGCGCCCGGTAGGCGCTTCCCCTGCTCATCATAGGCCTGGAAGTACCAGACAGGCTTCCCGGTGGAGCGAGGACGTTGGTAAAGGGTGTAGCTGGCTTTGACTCGCGGCACGTTCCCCGGCCCCCTGTTGCTGCTGTCAAATCTGCGACAAGGGGCCGGAATGTCAAGTAACTCTTTATTACATATAATGGAGGTTGGGGGGAGTCGACCCTTCCTGCCTTTGCCATCCTGGCTCAGGCCTCCAGGGCCGGCTCCGCGCCTCATTCCGCCATCCATGGCGGATTGCCCCTCCGGGCCGCTCAAATGATCGCGTCCCTCCGGGTCGGCGCTCCGCGTTCGACTCCCCCCATCTCTCAAAAGAAGAACCCGCCTACAGGGGGGTAAAGTGGGGTAGGTGGGGGGAGTCGCCCTCCACTCGCGATCATCCTGATCGCTCGCTCCGGGCCGCCTCGCCACCTCGCGGCCTCGTCCATGAGGCCGCGTGCTCAAACGTCCTCAATCGATCGGACGTTTGAGCACCGGTGGCTTCGGTTCGAAGTCGGCGAATACGCCGACTCCCCCCACCTCCCGATCAAACCAAAGGGCCGCCCCTAATGGGGCGACCCTTTGGTTTTGGAGGTGGGGGGAGTCGAACCCCCGTCCCCGGACGCGAACCGGAAGCGTCTACAGGTTTATTCGGCCATTCGGGTTGTCGGGGAGGGGATGGCGAACCGACGCGCTCTCCCTCCCGTATTCCGGGTGGTGTCCCCTCGATCCTCCGGACAGGATCTCGGGCAAGCCCTGGTTGGGTTGCAGGGTACTACGGACGCTCAGAGCGGCGCATCCGCGACCCCGTCGCTATCGGCGCTTACGCGGCGAGAGCGAGGTTGCCATTGTTGTTGGCAAGTAAAAGGTTGCCCAATCAGGAGGTAGGCGGCTCCACCTGCGACTCGCGATCCTGACCGCACGGGTCGAGACCGGTGCACCCCCGACTCGGGGTGTTCCTCTTTTAACTAGTGCCAGTATACGGCTTTGCCCCGTCAAGGGTCAATCGCCGCTTCACCCTCGCATTTTTTCCTTGACAAATTGGCCGAATGGGATTGCGCGCAACCATGGGCTTGGCGATAATCTGGCGACCCGGTCGCATTTGCGTTCCGGGACTTTCTAAGGAGTCACTTGCATGTGCGGCATTCTCACCGTTCTCGATAGCAAAGGAAATCCGGTCGAACTCAGGAAATTGGCCATTTCCCATGTAAAGAGGCTCCGGCACCGGGGGCCGGACTGGAGCGGCATCTTTTCAGATGACAAGGCGATTATCTGCCATGAGCGTCTGGCCATCGTCGATGTCACCCATGGGGCCCAGCCTCTGGTCGATAAGGGGACGGGCCGCATCCTCGCCGTCAATGGCGAGATCTACAACCATCTCGAACTCAGGAAGGCCCATCTCGCCAAGCCCCACGATTTCCAGACCGAATCGGATTGCGAGCCCCTTCTCTATCTCTATGACGAACACGGTCCCGAATTCGTCAAGCTTCTCAACGGCATCTTCGCCTTTGTCATCTACGACCCGCGCGACGGGGACTTCTTCATCGCCCGCGACCATATCGGCGTCAATCCTCTTTACTGGGGAAGGGACGGCGAAGGCACGCTCTTCGTCGCCTCGGAAATGAAGGCATTGTTCGATATTTGCCCCAAGGTGGAGGTCTTCCCGCCCGGGCATTACTACAAAGCCAGCGAGGGCACTCTCGTGCGCTGGTATGAGCCCAAGTGGGCGGCGCCTTCCTACATCCCGAAGGGCGCGGCCGATCTCGACCAATTGCGACAATCTCTCGAGGACGCGGTCAGGCGACAGCTCATGTGCGACGTGCCCTATGGTTTGCTCATTTCGGGTGGCGTCGATTCCTCGATCATCGCGGCCATCGCGGCCCGCCACGCCGAAAAGCGGGTCGAGACAGCCGAGCGCGACAGGGCCTGGTGGCCCCGGATGCACTCCTTCTCGGTGGGCCTTCCCGGGGCCCCCGACACCAAGTATGCGAAGATGGTGGCCCAGCACATCGGGAGCCAGCATCACGAGATCGAATTCACCGTGCAGGAGGCCCTCGACGCAATACCTGACGTGATCTATCACCTCGAGACCTTCGATGTGACCACCATCCGCGCCGGCACGCCCATGTATCTCATGGCCCGCAAAATAAAGGCCATGGGTATTAAAATGGTCCTTTCGGGTGAGGGAAGCGACGAGATCTTCGGCGGCTATCTTTACTTCCATAAGGCGCCCAACGCGAGGGAATTCCACGAGGAGCTCGTGCGCAAGCTCGAAATGCTCCACCTCTACGATTGCCTCCGCGCCAACAAGGCGATGTCGGCCTGGGGCGTCGAGGCCCGCGTTCCCTTCCTCGACCCCACCTTCCTCGATGTCGCGATGAACATCGATCCCGAGCACAAGATGATTCACAAGGCGAAGGCGGGCCAGGGCGCGCGATCCGGTCGCATGGAGAAGCACATTCTCCGCCAGGCCTTCGATGGCTGGATCCCTGACGAAATCCTTTGGCGCCAGAAGGAGCAGTTCTCCGACGGGGTCGGCTACTCCTGGATCGATTCGATCAAGGCCACGGCCGAGAGGGACATTTCCGATTCGGTCATGGCCAACGCCCGCCATCGCTTCCCAGTCAAGACGCCGCTAACGAAGGAAGCCTACTGGTTCCGCTCGATTTACGAGGAGCACTTCCCCAATCCGAGCGCGGTCGACCTCATCCCCGACGGTCCTTCGATAGCCTGCTCCACTCCGACGGCCATCCGCTGGGACGCGGCCTGGGCCTCGATGGCCGATCCTTCCGGACGGGCCGTAGCGGGAGTTCACGACAACGCCAATACTTGATCTAGGCTTGATTTATCCATACTATAAGTGCATGGATATTCTCTTTTAAGGAGAGTGTATGACAAGTTACAAGGAGCTCGGCCTCGTCAACACCGTCGAGCTTTTCAAAAAGGCGGTAAAGGGCGGTTACGCCATCCCGGCCTACAATTTCAACAACATGGAGCAGCTCCAGGCCATCATCCAGGCCTGCGTCGAGACGAAGAGTCCCGTCATCCTCCAGGTCTCGGCGGGGGCCCGCAAGTACGCCAACCAGACCATGCTCCAATACATGGCCAAGGGAGCGGTCGAGTACGCCAAGGAACTCGGCTACCTCATCCCCATCGTTCTCCACCTGGATCACGGTGACAGCCTCGAACTCTGCAAGAGCTGCATCGAGTCTGGCTTTTCTTCGGTGATGATCGACGGTTCCCATCTCTCCTACGATGAGAACGTCAAGCTCACGAAGTCGGTGGTGGATTTCGCCCATGGGCAGAAGGACTATGTCACGGTCGAAGGCGAACTCGGCGTTCTGGCCGGGGTCGAGGACGATGTGCACGCAGAACATAGCAATTACACCCAGCCCGGCGAGGTGCAAGACTTCGTCAAGAAGACCGGCGTCGACTCCCTCGCCATCTCCATCGGCACGAGCCACGGTCGCACCAAGTTCAAGCCCGAGCAATGCACCAAGACGGCGGACGGCATCCTCATCCCGCCACCCCTCCGCTTCGACATCCTCGAGGAGATCGAAAAGCGCCTGCCCGGCTTCCCCATCGTCCTCCACGGCTCATCCTCCGTGCCCATCGAGTACGTGAAGATCATCGAGCAGTTCGGCGGCAAGATGAAGGACTCGGTCGGCATTCCCGAAGAACAGCTTCGCAAGGCCGCCAAGAGCGCCGTCTGCAAGATCAACATCGACTCCGACGGCCGCCTCGCGATGACGGCCATGATCCGCAAGGTTTTCTCCGAAAAGCCCGACGAATTCGATCCCCGCAAGTATCTCGGGCCCGCCCGCGACGAGCTCAAGAAGCTTTACTCGCACAAGAACAAGAACGTCCTGGGTTCGGCCGGACAGGCATAAGGGCCGAACCCGGGTTGGCCGGACAGGCGTAAGGGCCGAACCCGGGTTGGCCAAGTCCGACTCGCTTCGGCGCCGTTGATTTTGAAAAGAGCGTCCCAAATCGGGACGCTCTTTTTGTAGGCTCGGGCG
>JAJXVS010000025.1 GCA_021782015.1 bacterium
TGGCGCCCCCATCGTTCCAAGGCCGTTCCTAATTCCCGGGCAATCATCCCATGAGCATGGATAATTACGTACAAAAATGCAATGCGGATGAGGAATTGTACAGACTACGGGGCTCCTGTCTGGTTCGCCGTCTTCCCCGACCCCATCGTCGGAGGCGCTGTCATGGATCGACTGGTGTCGGGAGCGGTTAAATTGATTGTCACGTTCGGGCAGTCGTACCGGACGGAGGGGCGGTTGTGGGAGGCAAAAGAAACAGTAGCTTGACGCCGCACTAGGCAACGGCTACGTTAAAACCCCCTGGCGGAATATCGTGACCCTGGGGTGGCGGAATAAGATGACCCCTGACACTCACCCAACCCTGGTTCTCGCTCAGGTCTAAGACTCCGTAGGGGATAACCTTCCCAAGCTCCTTGTCGAAGAAGTCGTGAACTAAAACAGCTTCTGGCTCCCCCTTGAGGCGCCATTCTTTCCCTACATTGCGGAATTCGCCAATCAATTCTTTCTTTTTCGTATCAACAGAAATGACCGGCTGGCCTCCGCGTTGGAATCTTTTGACCGTGGCGTTGATGTATTCAAACTGGGCATTTCGATCTGGGTGAGATTTCCCCTCTTTGGTCTTTCGATTGCTCTGGAGGCTGTATCCTTCCTCGTTCAGGAGTCTTCCAACCGTACGAGGGCTTACCGTATGTCCTTGGGTAGTGAGCGCGTCGGCAAGATTGGTGGTGCTCAGGCAGGTCCACAGCAGGGGAGACAGGGGGTCGCCCCGCGTCATCGGATCAACCAGGCTCAATAGCCTCTTTGTCAGTTCTGGATCGTTCTCGATGGACCGCTTTCGTCCTCCCCCCGGCTTCCGTAACCGCGTGGGAATTGCCTCGCCAGGATTCATTGCCCGTTCTACTAGCTCGTGCAGGCCCTTGCGGGTCAGTACCGACATTCACGAATCCGGTATTCCGCCCAAGGTCATAGATGCCATACGGAAAGGCTCGCGGAACCGAGGGATCGGGTAATCGTGGCCAGAACACGCCCGCATGCTCTTCCAGCGGATCATCCGTGACCTCGGCGTACTTCCCGAAATAGTCCACGTCGACAATGGCAACCCCATGAGCGGCGTCACTCTCGCCATCTTTCTTGACTCCCTCTGGTCGGGCGCAAAAAATAGTGTCCTATGAATGATGTACTGGTGGCCTAAAAACTAGGTATCTTGACAATTCTTTATAGCATAGTAATATAAGCGTATGAAACTGCCACGAATCGAGCTAGATGACTTCTTAATTATTTCACTCGCAAAGAAATATCGTATGAAAGAACTTTCTCTTTTTGGCTCTGTTCTTCGTGATGACTTCAGTGACAAAAGTGATATAGATCTCCTTGTTCAATTCGATGAAAATGTTGAGCTGTCACTATTTGACCTATTTGAAATAAGGGAAGCCTTTGAGAAAGCATTCGGGAGGGAAGTTGACCTTATAGAAAAAGCAGGGCTAAGGAATCCTTATCGTCGAGATAGAATTTTAAGTACAGCAAAGGTTGTATATGCGGCCTAATGAGGATGATTTAGCTTATCTATGGGATATTGATGACGCCTGTGCTGATATCATTTGCTTTCTTAAGGATACGAGCTTTAGAGAATTCGAAAAAGACAAAATGAAAAGATTTGCCATTGAAAGGCAATTGCTGGTTATTGGAGAAGCTTCAAATCATTTGTCAAAATACTTCACTATTGACCATAATGATATACCTTGGAATAAAATAGTTGGTCTCAGGAATATTATAGCCCACGATTATGGGGAAATACTTGTTGAACGCATTTATAAAAATGCAAGTGAAAATGTTCCAGAATTGAAGAAACAAATATCAAAGATATTAAGTGAGACCTAATTTTTGGATGACCGCGCCGAGCCTCCGGACGACGGCGTGTAGCCTCCTCGGCCCTCGCTTCACTCGCTATCGCTCATTCTGCTCGACCACATTGCGCGCGCCGGCGAGCCTTCGCCTTCGGCTCAGGTTCGCTCAAATAGACGCGCGCAACGTCAGCCGCTGGGAACCTTAGGCCTTGAGTCCGTTCATGGCGACTGTCTCCTGCGAGGTTCGCTTTCGGAGACAGTCACCGGTTATCGCGGAACGGAACGCAGCCCTCATCCTTGGGAAATGGGAGCCGCCCAACTTTCTCGTATTACTTAAACGTGGTCTTCGCGATAGCTCCCAGATCCCCGAGATTCTCGCACACAACTATGCCGTTTTCGCGGAAGGCCTTGAGCTTGCCCTGGCCGGTGCCGGAGTTGCCGCTCATGATGGCTCCCGCGTGGCCCATGCGGCGTCCGGGGGGGGCGGTGATGCCGGCGATGAAGCCGATGACGGGCTTCTTCACGTTGGCCTTGATGTAGGCCGCCGCCTTTTCCTCGTTGTTGCCGCCGATCTCGCCAACCATGACGATGCCCTTGGTCTTGGGATCGGCGTTGAAGGCCTCGAGGCAGTCGATGAAGTTGGTGCCGTTCACCGGGTCGCCGCCGATGCCCACGCAGGTGGTCTGGCCGTAGCCCGCGTTGGTGAGGGCGAAGACCGACTCGTAGGTGAGGGTGCCCGAGCGGGAGACGACTCCGATGGGGCCGCCCGGGGTGTGGATAAAGCCGGGCTGGATGCCGATCTTGTACTCGCCGGGGGTGATGATGCCGGGGCAATTGGGGCCGATGAGGCGCACCTTCTTGTCGGCGATGAAGCGCTTGGCCCTCATCATGTCCATGATAGGAATGCCCTCGGTAATACACACAATTAGTTCAATACCGGCCTCGGCGGCCTCCATGATGGCGTCGGCTGCGAAGGGCGGCGGCACGAAGATCATGGTGGCGTTGGCCTTGGTGGCGGCCTTGGCTTCGCGCACGGAGTTGTAGATCGGCCAATCGCCGGCCTTCTCCCCGCCCTTGCCGGGCGTGACCCCTCCGACGACATTGGTGCCGTACTCTGCGCACTTCTGCGTGTGGAAGAAGCCGTCCTTGCCGGTGATGCCCTGAACGATGAGGCGGATGGGTTCCTTCGTGAAGATGCTCATGGTTCCCTCTCCTCTTACTTCACCGCCGCGGCGATCTTCTGCGCGGCGTCGGTCAGGGTGGTAGCGGTGGTCATCGGAAGGCCGGACTCGCGCAGGATGCGGCGCCCCTCCTCGACGTTGGTGCCTTCCATGCGCACGACGAGGGGCACGGAGAGCTTGGTTTCCTTGGCGGCCTGGACGACGCCGTTGGCCAGGGTGTCGCAGCGGAGGATGCCGCCGAAAATGTTGATCAGTATTCCCTTGATATTCGGATCCGAAAGGAGGATGCGGAAGGCGTTGGCGATCTTCTCTGCGTTGGCGCCGCCGCCCACGTCGAGGAAGTTCGCGGGGGCCGCGCCGGCGGCCTTGATGGCGTCCATCGTCGCCATCGCGAGGCCGGCGCCGTTGACCATGTTGCCCACGTTGCCGCCGTCGAGTTTGATGTAGGAGAGGTCGTACTTGAACGCCTCGACCTCGTGGGGGTCCTCCTCCTCGATGTCGCGGAAGGCCAGGATGTCCGGGTGGCGATAGAGGGCGTTCGAGTCGACGTCCACCTTCGCGTCGAGGCAGAGGACCTTGTCGTCCGCGGTGAGGACAAGCGGGTTGACCTCGACCATCGAGGCGTCGTAATCGACATAGAGGCGGAAAAGATTCTTCAGCATTGCGAGGAATTGCTTCATCGCGCCGGCGGGGATGCCGAGTCCGTTCGCGACCTCGCGGGCCTGGTAGTCGAGAAGTCCGGCCAGGGGATCGACGAAGACCTTCACGATCTTCTCGGGGCTGTGCTCGGCCACCTCCTCGATCTCCATGCCGCCGGCAGCGCTGGCCATGATGAGGTGCATACCGGTTTCCCGGTCGGGCAGGATGCCGAGGTAGAGCTCCTTGGCGATCTTGCAGCCCTCCTCGATGAGGAGGCGCTTCACAAGCCTGCCCTTGGGTCCCGTCTGCTTGGTGACGAGATTCATGCCGAGGATGGCCTTGATGTGCTCGCGGGCCTCGCCCACATTCTTGGCGAGCTTGACGCCGCCGCCCTTGCCGCGGCCGCCCGCGTGTATCTGGGCTTTGACGACGACGGGCCAGGAGCCGAGGCTCTCGGCCACTCGAACGGCGGTCTCGACATCGAAGGCAGCCCCGCCCTTGGGCACGGGAACCCCGTACTTCGCGAAGAGTTCCTTGCCCTGGTATTCGTGAATCTTCATCAGCAGCTCCTTATTTCGAGCCGAAACCGGCGCGGAGGTACTCGCGGTTGAGCCTGGCTATGTGAGTCACGCTCACGCCCTTGGGGCACTTGGCCTCGCAGGCATAGGTATTGGAGCAGGAACCGAAACCTTCCTTGTCCATCTGCGCGACCATCGCGAGGGCCCTCTCCTTGCGCTCGGCCTTGCCCTGGGGCAGAAGGGCGAGCTGGGAGACCTTGGCCGCGACGAAGAGCATCGCCGAACCGTTGGGACAGGTGGCCGCGCAGGCGCCGCAGCCGACGCACTGGGCCGCGTCCATCGCCTCGTCGGCGATCTTCTTGGGCACGGCGATGCCATTGGCCTCGGGGGCCTGGCCGGTCTTCACCGTCACATAGCCGCCAGCCTGCATGATGCGGTCGAAGGCCGAACGGTCGACGACGAGATCCTTGATGATGGGGAAGGGCCTGGCGCGGAAGGGCTCCAGCACGATCGTGTCGCCGTCGCTAAAGCGGCGCATCCTGAGTTCGCAGGTGGTGTTGTGCTCGAAGGGGCCATGCACGCCGCCGTTGATGACGAGGCCGCAGGAACCGCAGATGCCTTCGCGGCAGTCGTGGTCGAAGGCGATGGGATCCTTGCCGGCGGCCACGAGTTCGCGGTTGACCACGTCGAGCATTTCCAGCACCGACGCGGCCTCGGAGATGCCCTTCGCCGTATAGTCTTCAAAGTGACCCTTGTCGTCGCGGTTCTTCTGTCTCCAGACCTTAAGTTTAAAGTCCATTGCTTGCTTCCTTTGGTTGTTGCGAGTTACCGGTGCCAGCCGCTATTCATAGCAGCTACTATTTGTAGCTCCGACTCGAGGGAATATCGTACTCGAAGGTAAGCTCGTCCTTGTTGAGCACGGGCGCCTGTCCCTCTCCCGAATATTGCCAGGCCGCGGCATAGGCGAAGTTCTGGTCGTCGCGCTTGGTCTCGCCCTCGTCGGTCTGGTGCTCGACGCGGAAGTGGCCTCCGCAGGATTCCTCACGATGGAGGGCGTCTGTGGCGAGGAGTTCACCAAGATCGATGAAGTCGGCAACCCGCGCCGCGCGTTCGATCTCCATGTTGAGGTCGTCGGGCGAGCCGGAAACCTTGAGATCCTTCCAGAAATCCTTGCGGATGTTCTTGATCTCGCCAATCGCCTCTTCAAGACCCTTCTTTTCTCGCGCCATGCCGACCTTTTCCCACATCACGTGGCCGAGTCGACGATGGAAGATATCCGCGGGGGTCTTGCCGTTTACGCCCATCAGCTTGTCGATCCCGGCCTTGGCGTCCTTGGAAGCGCCTGCAACTTCGGGAGCATCTGCCTTCACGGCCTCGAACTTGGTGCCGGCCAGATAGTCGCTCACCGTGTAGGGGAGGACGAAATAGCCGTCGGCCAGGCCCTGCATCAGGGCCGAGGCGCCGAGGCGGTTGGCTCCATGGTCGGAGAAGTTCGCCTCGCCGGCGACGAAGAGTCCGGGGATGGTGGACTGAAGGTGGTAATCGACCCAGAGTCCGCCCATCGTGTAGTGGAGGGCCGGGTAGATGCGCATGGGTTGCTTGTAGGGATCCTCGTCGGTGATCTCATGGTACATGTCCATGAGGTTGCCGTACTTCTCGGCCATCCACTCCTCGCCGTTGCGATTGATCGCGTCGGCGAAGTCGAGATAGACGGAGAGGCCGGTCTTGCCGACGCCCAGGCCCTTGTCGCAGATCTCCTTGGCGCGGCGACTGGCCACGTCGCGGGGCACGAGGTTGCCGAAGGAGGGATAGAGGCGCTCGAGGTAGTAGTCGCGCTCCTCCTCGGGAATCTGTGCGGGGTTGCGACTGTCGCCCTTCTTCTTGGGCACCCAAACGCGGCCGTCATTCCGGAGGGACTCACTCATCAGGGTGAGCTTGGACTGGTAGTCGCCCGCGACGGGAATGCAGGTCGGGTGGATTTGGGTGTAGCAGGGATTGGCGAGGTAAGCGCCCTTCCGCCAGGCCTTCATGATGGCCGAGGTATTGCAGGCCAGGGCATTGGTCGAAAGGTAGAAGACGTTGCTGTAGCCGCCCGTGGCGAGAATGACGGCGTTGGCAAGATGGGTCGAGAGCTCGCCGGTGACAAGATCGCGGACGACGATGCCCCTGGCCCTCCCATCGACGACGATGAGGTCGACCATCTCTTTGCGACCATGGAAGGTCACCCCGCCGTTATGGATGTTGCGGCTCAGGGCCGAATAGGCACCCAAGAGGAGCTGCTGGCCGGTCTGACCGCGGGCATAGAAGGTGCGCGAAAGCTGGGCGCCGCCGAAGGAGCGGGTATCGAGGCTGCCGCCGTACTCTCGGGCGAAGGGCACGCCCTGGGCCACGCACTGGTCGATGATGTTGCCGGAGACCTCGGCTAGACGATAGACGTTCGACTCGCGGGCGCGATAGTCGCCGCCCTTCACCGTATCGTGGAAAAGGCGCCAGACCGAGTCGCCGTCGTTGACATAGTTCTTGGCGGCGTTGATGCCGCCCTGGGCCGCGATGGAGTGGGCCCTGCGGGGCGACTCATGAAAGGAGAAGGACTCGACATTGAAACCGAGCTCGGCGAGGGAGGCCGCCGCCGAGGAGCCCGCGAGGCCCGTACCGACGATGATAACGGTATATTTCCGGCGGTTGGCCGGATTCACCAGCTTCATGTCAAATTTGTGCTGGGACCAGCGCTTTTCGATGGGCCCGGTGGGAACCTTGGGATCGAGTTTCATCGGGCACCTCCGAAGTACATCACGAGGGGAATCGAGGCGAATCCGAGGGGGATCAACAGCCAGACGATGACGCCGACGGCGTCGATGAAGCCGCGATACTTCGCCGTGCGGAGGCCGAGGCTCTGGAAGAGCGCCTGAAATCCATGATTGAGGTGAAAGCCGAGGATCACGAAGAGAATCTCATAGAGGACGATCGTGACCGGATTGGAGAATGCCTGGGCCACCAGCACGAACATATCCACCGGATGCCCCGCGAATCGGCTGGCAATGAAGAACTGGATAAGATGCCAGACGAGGAAGGCGAGGATGAGAGTTCCGGTGTAAATGGACAGCCGCGACGAAAGCTTGATCGTCTTCGACGTTCCCTTCACCTTGTAGGCTTGGGGCCTGACTCCCCGGTTCATCAGCCAGACAAAACCGCCGAGCAGCAGATGAAGGAGGAATCCACCAAACAGGATCCACTCGATCGGCCTGACGATCGGGAAGGTGCCGAGAAAATCGGCAAAACTGGAAAAACTGCCTCGCGATCCCTCGAAAAGAAAGAGGTTCATCGTGAGGTGGAACATCAAGAAACTGACAAGAAAGAAGCCCGTGAGGGCCATAAGCAGTTTCTTGCCTACGGAGGAAGAGAGGAATCGAAGAGCTCCTGACATCCTGTGGCCTTTTTCCCGGCGCGCCAGAAAGGCTGAAACACCGGCATGATTGGGGTTATTACCGGAGTATCATGGTTGGTCTATGTTCGCAAGGGAGAATATCAATTTATCGATTGTGCCGGTATTTCATTATATATAGATAAATATCCATCCCAACCTCGAAAGCCCCGAGCCTCGACCTTTATGGCAGGATGACCAAGCCAGAGGTACGAAGGTCGGAGATTTCTTTCTCTTTGAGCCCAGACTCTTCGGCGAACTGTCGCAATGGCACACCTCCGGGGATGCGTGCCAGTCGGGAAATTGCCGAGGCTGCCCTCGTGGCGCGGAGAGCCGTTCCAAGATCGCGGGCTTCCAGGTCGCCACGGAAGGCCCAGCGAAGTACCCTCCCGCCACCCTCCCCATTCCCCGGTTCTTCTCCCTTTTGATGCTTCCCCGCCGCCATCATGGGCAACCCGGCAATCCAGTGCAGGTGGCCTTCGTCTGAAAGCGGCCTCGCGTCGAGTGCCGTCTCTGCCTCGACAATGAGATCCTCGACGCGCCTCGGTCCATCAAAGGCGAAACCGCTCGAGGCGGCAGTCGAAGCGTGGGTCTGCCCATGGCTTCGTGCCCCCCCCCTCGGCTTGTCCGCCCTGCTCTGCCCAGTCTTGGCGAGGCCCATCCATTCTGCCGCGGGCCTATCGAGGCCCTCGCCTTCCATCCAGGCGCCGAGGGCGGCATCGAGGCCCTCCCCATAGCGGTCAAAGTCCTTTTCGCCAACAAACTCGAGATCATTGGCCGCGAAGCTCCCTCCCCGATCGATAGGCTCAATCGTCGGCCGGCCGCCCTCGCGCCATTCCGCCAGCATTCGCGAGTGGCGGGTGAGCACAAAGCGGTGCCAGAAGGCCGAATCGACGAGGCCCGTTGCGAAGAGGCCTCGCACGAACTCGGCGCTCTCGACGATGTCGGCCTCGTCCTGCCCCGGAAAGCCGTAGATGAGGTAGGCGTGCACGAGAATCCCGGCCCTTCGGAAGGCGACGAGGGTACGGACGAGGCCTGCGAGATCGAAGCCCTTGTCCGTCATCGCCAGGCCCTTTTCGGTGGCGACCTCGATTCCCCCCGACACGGCGACGAGGCCAGAAAAGGCGAGAAGCTCGATGCGGTCCGGTGTCCAGGAGGCGTCGAAGCGCACATTGCCCCAAAAGTGCCAAGGCGAAAGGCCGGCGATCGCCCGCCGACGATTCTCCTCCGCGAAGGCGAGGAGGCGGGCCATGGGCAGGGCCTCATCAACAAAGTGGATGCCGCGAAGGCCTGTCTTTGCCGAGGCCGCATCCATCGCTGCTATCAACGGGGCGAGATCAGCATTCACGTAATCACGGACATAATCGAGTTCCGTGTCGCAAAAGGAGCAGCGCCTCCAGTAGCAGCCTTGGGCGAGTCGATACTTGAGCCAGGGGCTTTCAGACCAAAGGCGGTGCATCGGGTTCGTCGAATCGAGGGGCCTTAGATAACGCGAGGGCCGAAGGTCCCGATAGTCCGGATGGGATTCGCGGAGGGCTTCGGCCTCCATCAGAGCTGCCGCCCTGGCAAGGGCCGGATCGATCCGATGCGGGACGCGGCGAGGAAAGGGAGAGTGTGGGCCCGCGCATCCCTCCTCGCCGGCGGCCAGGTCTCCCTCAGGGAAGCCTTCGACGACGATCCGTCCGTCATCGCGATACATGGTTCGATACAGGGCGGCGGTTTCGGCCACCGCCCCCAAGGCCCCGGATAGAAGGCCTTCGCCCGCGACAATCGATTCGCCTCGATTCCCCTCCCCCCCCATTCCCTCGATGATGGCCGCGAGGCTGGCATAACCCGCGTCAAAGCAGAGAAAGTCGCAATAGTCAAAAAGAGCCGGATCGCGCAGCCCCCGGAGTTCGGTCGAAACGTAACCGCCGCCGAATGCGATGGTCGTTTCCGCTCCAAAGGCAGCCCTTGCCTCGGTGGCACAGGAAAGGGCTCCCGCGAGGGTTCCCGGAAAGGGCAGGCTAACGAGGACCATCCTCGGCGCCCCGGCTTTGCGGCTCGCGAAGCGCTGTCGAAGCCAGGGCCGATAAAGCTCTCGCATGAGCCATGATGCCTCGAGGGATGCGAGAACTTGGCCGAAGTCGTCGCGACTCCGTCCGAGCCTCTCCCCATACTGAATGGTGCCGAAATCCTCGTCGACCGCGTGGGTCACCAGGTCGCCCAGGTCTTCAAGCATGAGGGAGGCGAGGAGGGAGGCATCCTCCGGCCCCGGCCTTCCGGAGCGCGATTCCAGAAAGGCTTCGACCCGGGCCCCGCGGGGAAATTCCACTGCCGCCGCGAGGCGATGGGCGAAGGCCGGATCGGCCCCGGAAAGCCACTCGACGACAGGCCCTATCCACGACTGATAGAGATCGCGGTAGGAGAGATACCGGTCGATTTCGTCCCTCGAAGCGGGGGGAATCAGGCCCTCGCTCCGACGGCGCTCCACCTCGTCGAAAAGCTTGGCCAAGCCCTCGCGCGAAAAGAGGAGCCGGTAGAGTTCGATCGAATGGTCCTCGACCTCCGCCTCATGGCCCCGGGCCCGTAGCCAGGCGGCAAGATAATGAACAGCGGGATAAGGCGCGTTGAGCTGAACGAAGGGCGGCTGCACGAGGAGAAACTGCATCGACAAAGTATAGCCTCCGCGATCGCGATGACCTATCCTTCACTGGGCTAACCGATGGAATACCAAATCAAAGCTCCCGGGCCCTTCTTTCGCATGAGGATCGCCGTTGAGGCGGTTCGCAAAATCGACGAGGAGGGCCTCATGGGCCTCATCCTTCCGGAGGAGAAAATATGAAGACGCTCGCGAAGGAACTCTGGTTCGAGACGAAAAAGCGCCTCGAATTTATCGACATAACGGCCAGGGTGGAGGCGGCGCTCGCCGAGTCGGGAGTCCGCGAGGGCCTCTGCCTGGTCAACGCCATGCACATCACGGCGAGTGTCTTCATCAATGACAATGAATCGGGCCTTCACGCCGACTTCGCCGATTGGCTCGAGAAAATGGCGCCCCACGAACCGGTTTCGTCCTACCGGCACAATGTCGGAGAGGACAACGCCGATGCCCACCTCAAGCGCCAGATTTTCGGCCGCGAGGTAGTCGTCGCGATCACCGAGGGAAAACTGCATTTCGGCCCCTGGGAACGCATCTTCTACGGGGAATTCGACGGGAAGCGGCGAAAGCGCGTCCTCATCAAGATTATCGGAGAATAGAAAAGC
The DNA here is from genome assembly GCA_021782015.1 of bacterium. Taxonomy (GTDB): domain Bacteria; phylum Spirochaetota; class Spirochaetia; order Treponematales; family Rectinemataceae; genus CAIJMU01. The sequence continues at coordinate 10,844 of JAJXVS010000025.1, forward strand.
GATCGACGTTGCCTTGAACGGAGTTTCACCTCCATAATGCTGACCATGGAAAGCCCTGCTACCAAGAGTCGAACCACACGGCCTGCAAGCAGACTCGAAGGCATCATCAGAGCGCCCCTGGACGCCCTCGCGATCTTCGCGGCCGTCGTCGTCGTGGTTCTCCCCCTGATCGATCTCGCCACGGCACGGCTCTTTTACAAACCCATTGAAGGCGCGAATGCCTTTGTCGACGAATTGATACTCGTCCTCGCCTTTGTCGCCGCTGCCCTGGCCTCCCTCGACAAGCGCCACCTCTCCCTCGGCAGGGTCGAGGGAAACGGCGAGGGAAAGCCTATGCGCCCCCTTCGCCTCGCCTTTGATTCCTTTGGCGACTTCGTGGCCACGACGACCCAGCTGGCCCTGTTCTGGGCTTCGCTCTCCCTTGTCTTCATCGGTTACGAGCCGGGTGACTCGGTTTGGGGAATCCCCATCCCCGTTTTCGCCGCCATCATGCCCTTTTCCTTCTTTTTGATGGCTCTTTTCGGCATCGCCAAGGCGGGGGGAAGGGAGGCCGGCAGGGCGATCAGAAAGACCGGGGCCCTCCTCGGCGTCGTCGCGGGCACGGTTCTTGCGATGTCGAGCATCGTCAATCTGACAGGCGCCCTCTTTAACGCGACGCCGGCCCCGATCTCTAGCCTTGCCGCGGCCGTTCAGGCCTTTGTTCATGCCGGCATCGTCCCCCTCGTCTTTCTCTGCATATTTGCCGCTGCTTTCGGGGCGCCGATTTTCACGATCCTTGGCGGTGTGGCCACCCTCCTCTACGTGGCCTCCGGAGGGGTCATCGAAAACGCCCCAAGCGAGGCCTATCGCCTTCTTCTCGGTGGTTCCATCTCGGCCTTGCCTCTTTTCGGACTCGCAGGTCTCCTCCTGGCCGGCTCGGGAGCGGGCAAGCGACTAGTGGCCGTCTTCCGCGAATTTTTCGGCTGGGTTCGAGGCGGCGAGGCGATCGCCACAGTCCTCGCCTGCGCATTCTTCAGCACCTTCACCGGCGTCAACGGCGTCACGATCCTCGCCCTCGGGAGTCTTCTGCTCACGATTCTCTCCCAATCGGGGATGAGCGAGGGGAGGGCCCGCGGCCTCATCACTTCGAGCGGGGACATAGGCCTCCTCCTTCCACCGAGCGCGGCCGTGATCGTCTATGCCGTGAACGCCCAATTTTCCTACAAGGCCGGCAATGCCTTCGATGTGACCCAACTCTTCATCGGCGCACTCCTGCCGGGGCTCCTCCTCGTCTTCGGAATGGTGGGCGCCGGAATCGTCCTCTCCCCGGGCAAGAAATCGGGAAGGGTGCGGCAGGGATTCTCCGCGAGGAGAGCCTTCGGCGCGCTAAGGCCGGCGGCCCTCGAACTCCTCGTGCCGCTCTTCGCGGTAGTCCTCTTCTTCACCGGTTTCGCGAGCCTGCGGGAGATCGCCGCCTTTTCTGTCCTCTACATCGTCATCGTCGAAGCCTTGGTCAAACGCGAGTTCGACCTGAAGACCCTCATCCAAGTGCTTCGCAAGGCCATGCCGATCATCGGCGGCACCCTCATAATCATCGCTTCGGCCAGGGGGCTTTCTTATTACGTGATCGATTCCGACATCACCACGACCTTCTCAACCTGGATTCAGTCGCGCGTCACCTCGCCGATCGTCTTTCTTTTCGCGCTCAACATTTTCCTACTCCTGGTCGGCTGTATGATGGACCTCTATTCGGCCATCCTTGTCGTATCACCCTTTGTCATTCCGCTCGGGATAGCCTTCGGCATTAACCCGATCCACCTCGGCGTCATCTTCATCATGAATCTTTGCATCGGATTCCTCACACCGACGGTCGGCATGAACATTTTCCTGGCGAGCTACGCATTCCACAAACCTGTGATGACCATTGTAAAGGAAACCCTGCCCTTCCTCGCGGTCGAGGCGGTCGTCCTTCTTGTCATCACCTATGTGCCCTGGCTGTCCACCGGCCTCCTCTCCATCTTCGGCCGACTATAGCGAAGGCCGGCCGGCTAGGACGAGGGCCGACCGCCGCTTCCCGCTCCTCAACCCATCATTTTTTCGCGGTGATGGTCGCGATGGTCTGCAGTATCTGCGCGGCGTCGGCAGCCTGGGGCGAGACTTCCAGGTACTTGCGGAAGGCCACAAGCGCATTCGCGTTATCGTGCAGGTCGTAGTAGTACACGACCCCGCTGTTCCGCCAGGCGTTCGGGTGGCGCGGGTTGATCTGGAGGGCTTTTTTGTAAATCGTGATGGCCTGCTGCGGCTGGCCGATATTGCGGTAGCAGGTACCCATGTCGACCCGCACATCCACGTTGGACGGATCGAGTTCAAGGGCCTTTCCATAGGCGAAAATGGCATCGGAGTAATTGCCGGAATCCATCTGTTGGTTGCCAAGCGATATCCAGCCTTCCTTGGTCGTCGGCGCGGCGCTTTGAGGTGCGGGAATGGCGAGGGCCTGGGACAGATCGGGGGTGCCTGAGGCCGCGCTGTCGCCCGACGAGGCGGCCGGCGCTGGTGCTGCCGACGACGAGGGTGTCGCAGCCGGCGAGGGTGTCGCCGACGGCGTCCCAACCGGCGTCACCAAGGTCTGATTCGATTTCTGGCAGGCGGTCGCAAGCAAAGCGCAAGCCGAAAGCGCAATGACGAGTTTCTTCACGAAATATCCTCCGAACATCTGATCGGCCCGGGAACCCCCGGGCGGGAAGCTAGTTTCCGACGTAGGCAACCAACAAGGCAAGGGTGTTGGCCACCGCATCCCGATGCGTCCTTTCATAGCCGTGGCTTGCCGAAACACCCGGTCCCATGCAGCCATGTCGAAGGTCGTACCCGGCCCGCAAGGCAGCCTCGGCGTCCGAGCCGTAGGATGGATAGATGTCCACCGCGAAATCGCAGCCGGCCTTTTTGGCGGCCGCCTCGAGGCCGAGGACGACACTCCTGTCGTAAGGCCCATTCGAATCCTTGGCGCAGATGGACACCATGCGATCGCTGCAGCCGAGATCGTCGCCCACGGCTCCCATGTCGACGGCGATGAATTCCTCGATGCCGGCCGGCAAGACCGAACCTCCATGGCCCACCTCTTCCCAAACCGAAAACAGAAGGACAAGGCGCCGGTTCGGAACAAGTTCGCCTCTGGCAACCATGGCCGCCAAAGCCAGGAGAACCCCGCTCGAAGCCTTGTCGTCGAGATGGCGGCTCTTGATATAGCCCGAGTCCGTCAGCTTCGGCCGTGCGTCGATGCTGACGAAATCTCCCGCTCGCACTCCGAGCTTTCGCGTCGCATCCGCGGACGAAACGGCCTCGTCGAGCACGAGCTCCATCGTCTCCTCAGTGGGCGCAAGTTCCTTGAGCTTCGTGTTGACGTGAGCCGCCGGCTCGATCGGCTGAAAAGTGCCCGTGAGCTTCCGACCGTCGCCGAGATACACCATGCAGGTTTCGCCGACGAGGTAGAGATCGGGATACCCTCCGATCTTCGTATAGCGCAGACGACCATTGCTTTTTACAGAACGGACCATCGCGCCCAGGGTATCGACATGCGAGGCGAGAACAAGCGGCCGGCCCGTTCCGCCGAGCTCGCAGAGAATCGTGCCTTTTGCCCTTCGTTCGGGGGTGAATCCAAGCTCCGCAAGCCGGGCCGAAACGTATTCAACCGCTCCATCGACAAAACCTGTCGGGCTCGGAATCGCGCAAAGGGCGAGTATGGTTTCCACCGCTCGATCGACGTGGGCCCGATCGATATCGGGACCATGATGCCTCGAAGTGCTCATCGTCCCAGTGTAGCACAAAGTCCCTCTTTCCTTGACCACCGTGGCCCCGATGACTAGGCTCCCCAGATGCTTCCGCCTCCTCTTCCACTGGCTCTCGAGTCGCCGGTACTCATCCGGGTGGACGGACGCGACCTCGTGGTCCTGTTTTGCACGCCCCTCGCCCTCGACGATTTGGCCGTCGGGCATCTGGTCGGACGCGGGCTCCTCCCCAGCCGCGACTCGCTGGGCTCGATTTTCATCTGCGACGACCGCGGCCGAGTCGATATCGCAAGAGTTGATGCGCCGCCCCTGCCTTCCGGCGGCGTCGCGATCATCGCCTCCTCCTGCGGTGCGGGGGCCATTCCCGGCGAGATCTTCGGCCTCGTCGCCCCGACCGATGTCCCCGATCGCGGCAAAGGGCTCTTCGGCGTCGCAGACCTCGCCGAGCGTGCGAAGGAAATGTTTTCCGGAGCCTCGATGCACCGTGTCACGGGGGGCATGCACTGCGCGGCCCTCGCGCAATCCGCCGGAGCGCAATCCGCCCTCGCGCGATCGGTCGGCGACCGCCCCATCATCCTGCGCGAGGATGTCGGTCGCCACAACGCCGTCGACAAGGTGATCGGAAGGGCCTTCCTCGACGGCATCGACTTGAGCCAGGCCGCCATCATCACGAGCGGCCGCATCGCCGCAGATATGGTGGCAAAGGCCATCCATGCGGGCATTCCGGTCCTCGTCTCGCGGAGCGTACCGACGACCTCCGCATTCGAACTCGCCCGTGCCTTCGGTATCGCTCTCGTGGGTCGGGTCCTCTCGGCGGCTCCCCTGGTTTATTGCGGCGATCGACTCATTCAATAGATATAATTGGAATTTAACTCTGCGAGTGCTATTTTCGATGTCGTGCGCCCCGGAAGGGGGCATGCCGGTCCATCAAGGACTTGTCCGGGCCGGGAATTTCTCGCCTTCAGGGAGAAGATCATGGCAAAAATGCCTGCAAAGGTAGTCGTCGGGGCGATTCTCGCCCTCCTCGTGTCGATTCAGCTCGGGGCGGAGGACGACACCTTCATTCCCATCCAGATTTCCTTCGTTCCGGGAATCGCCATTCCCTTCGGCTATGGGGATGTCGGCCTCGAACTTGGAGGGGTCGGAGCCCTCACCCGCGACGTCCAGGGAGCGGCCGCCTCGGGTGTGTTCACCATTTCCCGGTCAATCCACGGAATCCAGGCCAATGGCGTCTTCGGGGTGGCGAGCGGCCGCCTCGAAGGCCTTCAGGGCTCGGGTGTCTTTTCCCTCACGGGAGGAGCGGTCGAAGGCGCCCAGCTCGCGGGTGTCTTTTCCGTGGCCGGCGGTTCTGTCTCCGGCGCGCAAATTTCGGGAGTTTTCAACATCGGGGGCGATGTCGAAGGAGTCCAGTGGGCCGGCGTATTCAACATCGCCCACGACTATCTGGGACCATTTCAGGGCGCTGGCGTTTTCAATGTGGCCTCCGGAGTCAGGGGCATACAGCTGGCGGGGACCTTCAACATCGCGAGCGATGTCGACGGCCTCCAGATCGCGCCCGTCGTCAATGTCGCGGGCAGCGTGCGAGGCCTCCAACTCGGCCTGATCAACATCGCAGGCAACATCGACGGCGTTCAGCTGGGGCTGGTCAATATCGCGGTTAATGGGATAGGCGGGATCGGGCTGCTTTTCGATCCCATAAACGATTATGGCTGGTTCTTCTGGCAAAACGGAACGCCCAGGCTCTTTACGCGCCTGGAGCTCGGCAGACCTACGAGCGCCGCCTGGGGCGCTGTCGATGGCCTCGTCGCCTCGGCCGGGCTCGGAAGCAGGAGCTACTTCGGAAGCCGCTACGACAGAAGCCCATGGCTGGACCTCGATCTGGCGGCGGCATGGTATGTCGGCCCCTCGGCCACATCCCTTCAGAACGACCTCCGCGCTATCCGGGATAGCGACGGACCCGGATGGCATGGCAACGACCCGCGCGTGAACGAAGCCTTCACGAGGGCCGGCAATCTCTTGCCCCCATGGCCCTGGCCAAGCGTTTCGCTCACCTTGGGCGTTCCAATATTCTGGCGACTGGAGGCCCTCATCGGCGTGAAATCGGACATCGACCTGGAGAACTGGCCCGCGATGCCCAATTCCTTCCGGACAGGGATGGACTCGGGCAGTCTCCGGCTCTTCTCCGGAAATTTCCATCTTTTCACGAAATGGTTTTTTGGATTCAGGATATGATTGGGAAATGAGCGCCACATTCAGCTGGGTGCCTCGCGCGCCCCTCCTCGGCCTGGCTTGCATCGTCGCGATCTTCGGCTTTCCGCCGGCCCTTTTCGCCCAGTCCGCGGCGGACTTGGTGGCCGGGGCCATGAATGACGGCCGAAGCGCGACCAAGCCACTCGGCAGCATCGATTATATTCGAGGCAACCTTGCGCTCGTCCGCAATGGCGAGGCCCAAGCCGACCCCGGGCCCGGCGACCCCGTTTACAGCGGCGATCTCCTCCGGACCGATCGGAGCTCCACGGCCTCGATAGCGATGGATCCGTCGAGCGGATTCTCAGGGTCCTTCATCATCAGTCCCGGCTCGGTCCTCTACCTCGATCGCGCCATGGCACAGGATCAGCCCAAGACGAAGCTCAACCTGATGGCGGGATCGGTCTCCGCAAAAATCAGCAAGATAGCCGGCTCTCCCGGCCTCGATGTCGCCACGGGTTCATCCGACTTCGGCGTGCGGGGTACCGAGTTCCAGGTCGCCTTGTCGCTGAACGCGACTTTGCTGGCCCTTTGCATCGAAGGCAAGGTGGCCGTCAAGGGTGGGGGGAGCGTATCGGCCCTTCCCGCCGGGCAGGCGGTGCGACAAGACTCCGACGGGGTCTTCAGTTCCATCGGAGTCGATCCTTCATCAATCCGGGATCTGCGCGATCGCTGGATGGAGGGCGAGGGAGCGGCTTTCCGCAACGCGCCCCTCAAGGCGCTCTCGATTTTCGAGGGTATCTATTCCGAACACGACAAGGCGATCATCGACGAAAGCCGCAAGCTGGCGCTCGATCCCATTTTCCGGAAATGGCTTCAGCAACATCGCCTCGGCGTGGTTCCCGATGCGATGAATCCGCAGGTGCTTCGCGAAAAGAAGGATATCGCCCCCAAATTGATTTCCCTCGCCAAGCGTCTCGCGATCTTCGAACGCGTGTATTGGCGTCTCGGGGCCATGGTGGACATCGTGCGCAACGGCGATTTTTCCCGGCGGGAAATCCGCAAGGGACTCCTCGTCTCGCAATTTGTCGCCATCTACGACAAAGAAGGCCCCGAGCTCGAAAAGGCCATTTTCCTCTACCGCGCCGCCCTCGGCCTCTATCTCGAACGCAGTCCCGATTCGGAGGATTTCGTCACAACACTTCTCACCGGAGGGTCCGAATGACCACGGTTCTCTCTCTCGGCGGCTCCATCGTCGCACCGGAGGTCCCCGACGCACCTTTCCTCGCCGCTTTCCGGGCACTGGTCGACCGCCATCTCGCCATCGATCCGGCGCGACGTCTCATCCTCGTCGTAGGAGGCGGGGGGCCCGCGCGGATCTGGCAAAAAGCCCTCCGCGACGCCTCCACGATGGACAAGATCGCAGCCTCTCCCGAGGCGCAAGACTGGGTCGGCATCATGGCCACCCGCCTCAACGCCCAACTCGTCAAGGCGCTCTGCGGCGAACTCGCCCCGCAGGAGGTCGTTGTCGATCCGAGCTCCGTCGAGCTGTTCATGGGCCGGGTCCTCGTCGCGGCCGGCTGGAAACCGGGATTTTCTACCGACTTCGACGCCGTCCTCCTCGCCGAGAAATTTGGTGCGGATACAGTCGTCAACCTTTCGAACATCGCGAAGGTCTATACCGACGATCCCCGAGTCAATCCGGAGGCCAGGCCGATAGACTCCATTTCATGGAAGGACTTCCGTGCCTTGGTCGGCGATGAGTGGAGCCCCGGAAAAAGCCTGCCCTTCGACCCTATCGCCTCGCGCCGGGCGGCCGAACTCGGACTGCGCGTCATCTGCGCGGCCGGTCGCGATTTGCCGAATCTCGAAGCCCTCCTCGAGGGCAAGGCCTTCGTCGGCTCGGTGATCGGGCCGGCCTGAGGGGTCAGCTCGCACAAGCCTTGGGCGGGCCTCCGTCAGGCCTCCGGCGCGCGTCCCGCGACGGGCTGCCGTGCCGCGAAGCCGGGCCTCAGGGCAATTCGGGTCCGAAAATCCCCGACACGATCTCCCTCGTCGCGGCATACAAAGGCGGAATGCCTTCCAGTGGCGACATGCGGGCCGACAGCTTTTCGCCCGGATTCAACGGAAGATCGCTTACGTAGTACAGAAAACGCGAACTCGCGCCTGGCCTGAGGACGCCGAGTTCCGTCGCCTCGTGAATGGCGCGAAGGTACCAGATGCCTTCCATTTCCAGCCCCGTGCAGCCCCAGATGCGCCGGTAGAACTGGAGCATCGGGCGATTCTGGAGGAGGGTTCCGCCGACCGTAAGCATTGGTCCCTCGATCATCCTCCGACCCGGCAATGCGGCGGCCAGCCTCGAGATCGCATCGGGAGCCTCGGGGACCAGGGGCTGGAAGGCATCGGCCGATTGTTCGATAAAGGCCGTCGGCACGAGGATGTCGCCCCGCGATCCCTCCAGAGCCCCCGCCTTTCCGATCACGTTGATCGAGCGTACGTTCCGACCAAATAGGAGGAGGAGGCTCCGCATGATCTCCTCTGCCTGCTCGCCGAATGCATAATCGATATTGACCACAAAGCTGCGTTCGGGACACGAGGCGAGAAAGATGTCCGGATCGATGTCGGATTCGCAGAGGCCCTTCGCGTCGATGAGTTGCACCTGGATCCCCGTCGTCACCTTTTCGGGGAGGCGAACGATGCCGTGCCGCGCCTCGACCTCGGCGACATCCCTCCTCCGCTCGGGAAAGGCCGCGAACCAATCGCGGGCCAGGCTGTAGATTTCATCCATCCGGTTCGTCCAACCGGGAATCCGCCGTCCCTCTCGTCCGGCCCAGTCGAGGATCTCGTCCCCGTGTTCCACGAAGAAGGGATTGAGGCAATTCGAGACGGAGTGGGTGTTGGAGGAAATGAGGTGAACGTGGATGTCATCGGTGAAATCCGCGGGACTCATTCCGACAAGCTTCTCGGCGGCCCTGCCCACCTGGTTCGACCAGATTTCGTTCAATGTGCCATTGAGGGTGTTCACCTGCTTCCGGATATCCACGGAATAGGCCTGCCTGTGGAACACGATGTCGCGCACCCGCTCCACGGCCTTCCCCGGCCAGAGCCCCTCGAGTTCGATCAGCTCCTCGTCGCTGAAGGTCGAAAGGGCCTCCCGCGAAGCCACAAGCGCCCCGCCGCTCCCACCCGCCAATCCAGGCGCCCCACCGCCCCCGCCCGCCGATCCCATTGCCCCAGTCTCCGAGCCGGCCTTCGAGAGCGCAAGAAGAAAGTCGGGGTGATTGAGCCGATAGCGGATCTTCCGCGCCTCGACGGCGAAAATAGCCAGACAGGTGAGAAAGTCCATGATGTCCGAAATGCCCGAGCGCACGAGGACCATGTCCTTGCCGGGCATCATCTCATAGATAAAACGATGCCGTGCTTCGGTCGGCACGAAGGGAAAGAGCCGCTCCGGGCTCGTGTACACCGAGGGTAGATTGTCGGTGAGAAGAAAAACGAAGGACCTCGTGACATTGTCGGGCAGGCGGCGCACGGCATAGGAAAGGGCGGCCCAGTCGATGTGCGACCCATCGCTTGCGAGGCTATGAAGCGCCGGCTCGAGGGCGGCATAAAGATCTACGAGTCGCCGAATTTCGATGTGGCCGAGGGTTACGCCCCGGAAGACCTCGGCCTTAAAGCGGTCGAAGGCGTCGAAGATGCCCAGCCCCTCGCGAAGCTTCGTGCCGATGGCCTGGGCGAAGGGGCGCGAACGATGAAGGAGCCCAAGAAAGATATCGGAGGGGATCGACAGCACCGCCGAAGCCTCCAGGGCTCGCACCTCATAGGGACGCGGCCGGTCGATCAAGGCCGAGCTTTCGCCAAAATAGGTGCCGGCCTCCACCACGTTCACCCTGAATGGCGGGTTCCGCGACATGTCGAGCGACTCGACGGAGCCTGCAAGGAGGACGAAGACCTCCTTCGACATCGCATCCCCCTGGGAAATCAGCGATTCTCCGGGCAGGTAGCGCCGTTGGGTCGAGGCCTTGACGAGTTCCTCCAATTCTTCGATGCGCAGGAATCGGAAGGGAACGATCTCCGCGAGGCTTTCGCGAAGGCTGGTCTTATCGATATGCGGGACCGCCGCTACATTCGAGAGCATGAAAGGATAGTAGTCGGCCCAGGCCGCGCCCGCAAGTTTCCTTCCATATCCACGACCACCTGCAGGCATTCCCCGCGCTCGATGCGGAGTTCCATAAAGATCACCCCCGCTTGTAGGTCTTCGGGGACAGGGCTATCCTCGCCCGACATCATGAATCCAAAACTTGCGCTTCTCGAGGGTGACGCCCTCCTCTTCGTCACTGCCATGATCTGGGGCTTCGCATTCGTGGCGCAGCGCGTCGGCATGGAGAGCCTCGGCCCTTTCACCTTCAATGGCGTCCGCTATCTCATCGGAGCGCTTTCCCTCGTTCCCTTGTTCTTATTTCGTCGCGCCAAGGCCGGAGCCCGGCCTCCATCGGCGAGCAAGGCCGTTGGCTCCTCCTCCTTCGCGCGCAATTTCGGCCCGCCCCTCCTCGCAGGCGGCGCCATGTTCTTCGGTTCGACTCTCCAGCAGGTGGGCATCGTCAGCACGACGGCGAGCAACGCCGCCTTCATCACGAGTCTCTATGTCGTCCTCGTGCCCTTTCTTGCGGCGCTTTTCGGCAAGAAGGTCCTCGGCATCGACTGGGCCGCCTCTCTCGTCGCGGTGGCGGGGCTCTGGCTCATCACCATGCAGCATGGGCTCACCATCGCCACGGGCGACGCCTTCGTGCTTGCCTGCGCCTTTTTCTGGGCCCTCCACATCATCGTCATCAGTCGCTACGCTTCGACCTACGATCCCATCGCCCTCGCCATCGGCCAATTCACCATTTCAGGCGTCTTGAGTCTCGCGATAGCCCTTCCCTTCGAACGCATCAGCCTCGAAGGCCTCCACGGCGCCCTGATTCCCCTGCTGTATGGCGGCCTCGGCTCGAGCGGCATCGCCTTCACCCTGCAAATCTTCGGACAACGCAAGACCAAGGCTTCGCACGCGTCGATCATCATGTCCCTCGAAGGACTTTTTGGCGCGATCGGGGGCATCCTGCTCCTTGGTGAGCCGGCTACGGCCCGCATTCTCGCGGGAGGCAGCCTCATGATTCTCGCCACGATGTTGCCACAGATACTGGATGGAGCCAAAGCCTTGCTACGAAGGCTTGGACCGGGAGGAAGCTCATGAAGGATCTCGAAGGCGAAAGGGAAGGCGGACTCGAAGCCCTGACGCGCGCCTACACACGCGATGCCATCTCGGTGTCGGAATTCGAGCGAAGGGCATCTTTGATCCAGCAGGCTCGCGACATCGCAGGCATTGAGGCCGTCCTCGCCGATCTCCCCCGAGAAGCTCCCGCCCGCGATCGGCCGCTTGCAGAAACCCGCGATCGACCGCTCGCAGGTGGGGTCGCGGCATCGACACGCGTCGATGCGAGCCTGGCGGGGAGCCAATCGGTCTCCTGCGTGATGAGCGATCGCAGCCTCACGGGCGACTGGCTCACGGGAAATCGTGTGCAGGCCTTTACCCTCATGGGCAGCACCAAAATCGATCTGCGGGACGTAGCCCTCCCTCCGGAGGGTCTTCGCATCGAAACCACGGTATGCATGGGCGAGGTCATTATCACGGTTCCCCGCGGCCTCGCCGTCCGGCTCAACGCAGCACCATTCATGGGTGAGGTCAGCGCCGCCCGGAATGTGAGGCAGAGGGCCCTGCCGAACGAGCCGATCCTTCAGATAGACGGATTCGTCCTCATGGGCTCGCTCAAGGTCGTCGCCCCGGACTGACGAAGCCGGCCGTCACGGGAAGCTGATGGTGTATGATAATTGGATTTGGTAGCCCTTCCAGGCCATATCCATCCCCGCCTTCCCGTCAAAGCCGAGTTGCACCGACGAGCCGCCGAAATCGTAGCGCAGATAGGGGTTGATCTCGAATCCGTTAAAATACCAGAGCGTGATTTCGTTGCCGTAGAGAATCGACAATCCCCCGACGAAGGGTGTGGAAGGGATGGACCTTTCGGCGTTGAACTTCGCTCCGTACAGACTCCCGCCGGTCTGCGACACGAAATCGCCATAGAGGTGGAGGGCGAAACCGGCGATCCCATAGGAA
>JAJXVS010000280.1 GCA_021782015.1 bacterium
TAACTTGTCCATAGGGGGCTTTCCTTAGAGTGAAGATTCGCGGAAAGGTAGCACGGAAGAGGAGAAGCGGTCAAGTTTGGCGCCCGGCGCCATCGCCATCGCCATCGCCGCAGCGATGGCGGCGCGGCGATGGCGGCGCGGCGATGGCGGCGCGGCGATGACGATGGCGGCGCGGAACCTCGCCATAGTAGTGCCGCAAGGTTCCGCGATCCTCATGAGCCGCCGTCTGCGCCATCGCTCGCGATGGCGAGGACCTCATGCTGTGATCAGCGTCCCGGCCTTCCCGTCGACGGAGGCGCTCGCGTTCTCCATGCTGGTAATTATGACCTTTTCGCCACCCCGGCGGATGAAATCGCAGGCGGCTTCGATCTTGGGACCCATGGAGCCCTTGGGAAACTGGTTTTCGGCCTGGTACTTTTCGCATTCGGCCACCGTCATCCGGTCAAACCACTTCTCGTCGGGCTTTTTGTAGTTCACCGCGACCCGGTCGACTCCGGTGAGGATAAGGAGTTCGTCAGCGTCGATGAGGTTGGCCAGGAGGGCCGAGGCCCTGTCCTTGTCGATGACGGCGTCGACGCCCGAGAGGCTGCCATCGGAGGCGCGCTTGACCGGGACGCCACCGCCGCCTACCGCGATGACGACGAGGCCATCGTCGATCAGGTCCTTGATCGTCTGCTTTTCGACCACATCGAGGGGCATCGGCGAGGCGACGACCCGCCGCCAGCCACGGCCCGGGTCTTCCTTCATGATCCAGCCCCGGGCCTTGAGGCCCTCGACATCATCGGGGCGATAGAAGGGGCCGACATATTTGGTGGGGTTTTTCATCGAAGGATCCTCCGGATCGACGACCACCTGGGTGACCACGGTGACGACGCCCTTGGAGACGCCTTCCTTGATGAGTGCGTTGGTCAGGCATTGCGCGATCATATACCCCATCGAGCCCTGGGTGTCGGCGACGATGACGCCGAGGGGAGAGGGTGGCACCTGTGCTGCGGCGGCCTCGTTTCGAATGAGATGAACGCCGGCCTGGGGCCCATTGCCGTGGGTAAGGACTACCTTGTGGCCCTCACGCACCATGCCGACAATCGCGCCGAGGCTCTTTCGCGTATTCTCGAACTGCTCTTCGATGGTCCCCTTGGTGCCTTCCTCGATGATGGCGTTGCCGCCAAGGGCGACGACGATGGTCTTCCTGCTCATATGCTCTCCTTGCAGCGCCCGCCCACCCTCCGACGCAGACGGGTGCGGTGGGGCCGAACGCAAGCGCGTACTATAGCGTTAGGCTGAAAAACTGCGCAAGTTCATAGTCTTTCGATAAATATACATTGGACTGCATATTCGCGCCCGGGCGGCCGACAGTCCCGCCCGGGCGGCGAGCGGTCGCGAGCGGAGGAGCCCCGCACTGGCGCCGCACGGACAAAAAAGCCGCGACCCAGGCCGCGGCTTCTCTTCGACGAATCGAACTTCAGGTCCAGAGCTTGACGAAGGTGCCGATGCGGGTGAGGTACCATACGAACACGATGGAGACCAGGAGAGCGTAGATGCTGTAATACACGGAGAGGGCCCCGCCTTCCTGTCGGGCGAAAAGCCCGAGCAACAGGCTGGCGACGATGCACACGACATAGCCGATGACCGCAAGGGTGAGGTAGGTCATGTTGGGGATCGAGAGCGAATCGAGGCAGTAGACAAAGGTAAAGGCGAACAGGACGATGAGAAGGCCGAATGGGATGAGGCCGTTCCTGGAATCCATGGGCTGCTCCTTGGCATCGATCAAATAGAGAGGCGTGTTGGAAGAAGTATATAGCCGGGGATAGGGCTTGTCGAGGGTAGGGCAGCGGCTCAGGTGGTGGCCGAGGCGAGCTCCTCCGCCACTTTCTCCCATTCCGCATTCAGCGCCTCGGCTTCGCGCTCCAGCTCGTCGAGTGAGGCCTGGAGGCGACGCATCTTGGCTCCGTCTGAGTAGTTGGCTGGCAGGCCCATTTGGGCCTGGCCAGCCTCTTTTTGCTTGCCGAGGGTCTCGAGGCGGGCGAGAATTTCCTCCTCGCGCTTTTGAAGCTTGCGGAGACGAGCCTTGCGCGCCTTGTCCTCCTCCCTCGTCAATCGTGACGTCGCCGAAGGGCCTCCGGCTTCGGAAGGCCCTGGGCCTTCGTCCACCTTGGCCAACCCTCCCTGGCTCGCCCTTCCCTGGGCCTCCGGGACCGGTCTCCCATCAGGCGATCCCTCCTCGGCGATCGCCGCCTTCTTTTCGAGGTAATAGCGATAATCGCCGACGTACCAGCGCGGATGGGAACCGGCTTCGAGTTCGAGGACTCGATCGGCGAGTTCCTCGATGAAGCCCCGATCGTGCGACACGAAGAGGACCGTGCCCTCGAAGGACTTGAGGGATTCGAGGAGGACGTCTTTGGAGGTGAGGTCGAGGTGGTTGGTCGGCTCGTCGAGGATGAGGAGGTTATGGGGCTTGAGGAGCATGCCGAGGAGGGCCAGGCGCGAGCGCTCGCCGCCGGAAAGGACGCGGAGGGGCTTGTTGACGTCGTCGCCCCGGAAAAGAAAGGCGCCCAGGAGGTTGCGGATTTTCGGGAGGAGGTCGGTCGGGCATTCGGCCGAGGCCTCATCTTCCACGGTCCCCTCCCCCCCCATGGTGTCGGCGGTGTCCTGGGCGAAGTAGGCGGGGGCGACTCCCGAACCGAAGGTGAGAGTGCCCTCGTAGTCGCTCTCGACGCCGGCGAGGATGCGCATCAGGGTGCTCTTGCCCGCCCCGTTGGGCCCGACGAAGGCCACCTTCATGCCGCGCTCGATCTCCAGGTCGAGGCCGGAAAAGATGCGATTGGCCCCGTAGGCCTTGCCGAGACCTTCGAGGCGGACGCTGGTCCTGCCCGAGTGGGGGGCCGCGGGAAAGCTGAAGTGGATGCGCTTCATACCCTCGGGAATCTCAATTGGTACTATCTTCTCGAGCATCTTGATCCGTGACTGGACGAGGGAGGCCTTGGAGGCCTTGTAGCGGAAGCGGCGGATGAAGTCCTCGTGGTGGGCAATCTCCTCCTGCTGCCGCTCCCATGCGTCGAAGACGGCCTCGAGCTCGGCGGCGCGGCGCTTCTCGTAGGCTGAGTACTTGCCGGCGTAGCGCGTGAGCTTCCCGTTCCAGAGCTCGTAGACCTCGTTCACCGTCGAGTCGAGGAAGTAGCGGTCATGCGAGACGACGAGGACGCCGCCGGGATACTTCGCGAGCCAGCCCTCAAGCCACTCCCTCGCCTCGAGATCGAGGTAATTGGTCGGTTCGTCGAGGAGCATGATGTCGGGGTTTTCGAGGAGGACCTTGGCGAGGGCGACGCGCATCTTCCAGCCGCCGGAGAACTCGGCGAGGGGCCGCTCGAGGTCGGAATCGCGGAACCCCAGGCCGGCGAGGATCTCGCCCACCGTTTCGCGGCGGCGAAACCAGCCCGAGCCCTCGACCGCTTCGTGGATGTACTGGTTTTCTTCGAGGAGGCGGGCCGTCGAGGCGTCGTCCGAGGTCGAAGCCTGGAGGAGGCGGCCTATCTCGTCCTGGCGGGCGAGCATCGGCGCCACGAAATCGTAGGCCCTCTCGGCCTCGCTGAAGACCGTGCCGCCCGAGGCGCCGGAACCGCGGCCGCCGGAAATCGCGCCTACGGCCCCGACCTCGCCCTTTCCTCCATTGTCGACCTCGCCCTTCCCGCCGATGCCGGCCTTCTCCTCGTCGTAGCCGAGCATTTGGGGCAGATAGGAAAGCCTGGCGCCCTTCGTCACCGCCCTCTCGCCCGAATCGGGCGGGATCTGTCCGGCGATGATCTTCATCAGGGTCGACTTGCCCGCACCATTGGGCCCGGCGAGGGCGGCCCTCGAACCGGCGGCGAGCATGAGGGTCGCGTCCTTGAGGAGGTCGCGGGCGCCGAAGGCCAGACTGACGCCGGAGAATTGGACGAAGGCCATCGGCTTACTTCGACCCGTCGAAGGTGAGCGGCGCCAGGTTGCCCGCCGTCATGACGGAGAGATCCTTGACACCCCCCGAGGCGACGGGCTGGAGGACGAGGCGTCCCGCCTCGTGTCGGTAAAGGAAATCGAGCCAGCCCCTTGTCCCGTCGAAACGAAGCGAAAGTGCACCTTCCCAACTCCCGCCGAGGGTGGGATCGAGATAGAGCCTGACAGTCGCCTCGCCCGTGGCCGTTCCGTCCACGACATTGCCGAGATCGGTCCCGAGGTATTCCGCGGGCACCGTATCGATCGATGTCCAGGAGAAACGACCGGCGCGGAAAATCGAAAGCCTGCTCTCCGCTGAAGGAGGGCTTCCCGAGGAAGCCATGGAGGCTTCGGGCCGGAAGACCCACGCGCCGCCCGCGTTGACAAAATTGCCGAGGGCATTGAGGCGCCTGTTTTCCTCGGCGCGGATGACCTCGCGAATATCCTGGGTAAGCACGACGAAGACAGCCTGGGTGGCGTTGGCCGCACCGGGCGACAATCCGCCCATCGACGCCGATGATGACGCGGTCGCAGGCAGGGAGGATGCCCCAGGTGTCGAGGCGGTCGTCGGCCCTGTCGCAGAATTCGCGCCGGAGGCCGAAGCCTGCCCAAGACCGGAAGAAGGGGCCCCGGAGGCCTGCGCCCCGGAAGTTGGAGCTCCTGTCGGCGACCCGAGGGCCGGCGCCACGGCTGTGGGCGCTCCGGCAGTGGGCGCCCCGGCGCCAGGCGCCGCGGCGGTGGGCGCACCGGAGGGCGCTCCGATAGCAGGGGCTCCGGGGGCGGCGGCGGCAGGTGCGGCGGAGGGGGCGGCGACGATTTTCGGTTTTTCCGCGG
>JAJXVS010000281.1 GCA_021782015.1 bacterium
CTTCCTCGACAATTGGCTTTTCGGCCGACGGCTCTCGGGCGGCATAGACCTTTCCTTCGAGCACAAAACCTCGACCACACCCGAGGACATGGTGGGGCCGATCTTCTACGACGGCGTCCCCGATCCATATACCTCATATGAAGATTACAAGAACGCCAATTATGTGGTTCCGAACGCCTATCTCATGCCCTACACCCTGTTCACGTTCTCCGTCGGATTCAACACCGGCTACGGATGGACCATGCCGGGCGGGAACTACGGGGTCGGCCTCGGGCTTTCCACCGGCCTGACCCAGACGACCTACGATGCCACGAAGTACCGTCCCGCCACTGCCCTGATCAGGGCCAGCAACAATCTCTGGCTCCTCGGCAACAAGTTTTCCCAGCGCGTCTATATCAATACCCTCGATTATTGGGTGAATCCGACAAAAGGCTATTTCGCGAGCGAGAAGCTCACCTTCGGAGGGCTTTTCGGCTTCGAGCCTGAGCACTACCTGCGATCCGATTCGCGCCTCGAAGGATTCGCGACCCTTCTCAACATTCCCGTCATCAAGGAGTGGAGCCTCAAGCTCGTGCTCGGCGCCCATACCGGACTGCAGCTCCTCCTGCCGGAACCTGGCAGCGGACTCGCGGCTCCTGTCGTGACCTCGGCGGATTCGCTCCACATCGACGGCACCTTTATCGGTCGGGGTTGGCAGAGCCTCTATACGGTCGATGGCACGCAACTGTGGGAAAATTGGCTTGAACTCCGAATGCCCATCTTCGAGTCCATTCTCTGGTTCGATGGCTTCTTCGACGCGGCTGCCCTCGCCACTCCCTACGGTCTGCTCAGGCCCGACATTTCAGCCTACAGCAGCGGGAAAGACTTGACGGGGCTTTCATGGAACAACCTTGCCCTGAGCGCAGGTTTCGGTTTCCGCTTCACCATCGCCCAATTCCCCTTCCGCTTTTACCTCGCCAAGCGAATGCTCTTTGATGGCAAAACGGTGACCTATCCCGATAGCGACCTGAAATTTGTCATCAGCATAAGCCAGGCTTTGCAATGATGAGGAGCTAGCATGCGACGCTTTGCCAGAATCGCTTCGGTTCTCCTGTGTCTCGCGCTGCCGCTCGCGGGAATATCCGCTCAGCAGATCACCCGGATCGCCGTTGTCGACCTCCAGAAGATCCTCCTGGCCTATTCGACGGATTCGACCGCCCTCAGGGATTACGAAGCGAAGAAAGCCGAGATCCAGCAGGAGATCGACTCCCAAGCCGCCGTGATCAAGAGTCTCCAGGCGCAAAAGGCCGATGCGGACAAGGCGAAGGATGTGGCGGGTTCACAGAGAATCGATGCCGAGATCGCGCAGCGCACCGATGCTCTTCGATCTTTTGTCAGGGCCAAGCAAGATGAACTCGACAAGGCTGCGGCCGCGATCAAATCCACCGATGCCTTCGCCCAACTCGTCTACAAGAAAATTCAGAATGTCGCCGAAACCGACGGCTACTCGCTCGTGCTCAATCTCCGGAGCGCCGATTCGGTCATGAGCGCGGTGCTGTGGTATAGCCCGATGATCGACATCACCGACAAGGTGATCGCCGCCCTGGTGGGGGCCAACGCGACGCAATAGAAGGATGGGCCCGGCCACCAGGCCCTGCGGCCGCCCGGCCCCTCCACCCGCCCACCCTGCATCCGGCCCCGTAATCCGCGCGCCGGCCACATTTCACCGCAGTCGGTCTTTAGGAATCCTCTTTTTCCGGATGGGCGATGCTCTCGCGGAGCATGCCGTTCAAGGCCGCAAATTTCGCCCGATTTTCATCCGAAAGGGAGGCAAGCTCCTCGTGCGTGTCGAGGAGAAACTGGGCCGTAGCGGTGGCTGTCCTGCCCACCTGATCGAGCCTGGCCGGAAAATCCTCCGGGGTCTCTACTATCTCGATAAGTTTGAGCACCCCGATGGTCTTGAGAAGACCGACACAGGTGGGCGAGATGCCGAAGATGTTGACCTTGCGGCCTGAATCGGCCGTGAGGCGCTTGGTCAGGCCGACTATCAGTCCGAGAAAGGTAGAGTCCATATATTCACACTCGGAAAGATCGATGGCCACGCCCGCCACCGGGGGGCGATCGTCGAAACGCGCGAAGCAGCGAGCCTTGAGATCGGGACAGTAGGTCGCCGTCACATGGCCTGTCGCCTTGATGTACATGCGATCGCCCGTCGCCATGAAGAAAAGTGCCTCGTCCACGACTCCTCCGAAGGGCAAGTCTCGATTCTGTCGTTGTAGGCTACCCTCGCAGCCGGTATAATGCAAGCGTCATGGCCGATACCCCGATGATGGAGCAATACCGGAGCGCCAAGGAAAAGAACCGCGACGCGGTCCTTTTTTTTCGTCTTGGGGACTTCTACGAAATGTTTTTCGACGACGCGCGAGAAGTGAGCGCACTTCTCAACCTGACCTTGACGAAGCGGCAGGGCGAGCCCATGTGCGGCATTCCCTGGCATTCGGCCCGGTCCTATATCGCCCGCCTGCTCAAGGCCGGGAAAAAGGTGGCGATCTGCGAACAGGTAGGGGAGGTCGGCTCGGGCAAGGGCATCGTCCGCCGCGAGGTTGTCGAGGTCATCACCCCCGGAACGGCCATGGAGGAGGATTACCTCGACCGAGGAGCCAACAACTGGATTGTCTCCCTCTGCCAAGGGCAGGGGAGCTTCGGTTGCGCCTGGCTCGACCTCGGCACCGCGGAATTCTTTGCCGAATCCTTCGATGCTGGTGGCGGCGAATCTGTTGAAAGCTGGTTCGCCCGCCACCTCTATCGGCTCGATCCCCGGGAAATCCTCGTCCAGCAAAGTCTCCTATCGGAGGGCCCGATAGCCCATGTCCTCGCCTCACGGCCCGCCCTCATTCTCAACAAGCTTCCCGACTGGTCCTTCAACGCGAAAAACGCGGCCCTCGACATACAGCGGCGCTTTGGCCTTGCCACTCTCAAGGGCCTGGGCTTTTCGGAAAACGGGCTCGAAATGGCCGCCGCCTCGGCCCTCCTTCGCTATGTGGACGATCTCGCTCAGGGCAGCTGCCCCCAGATTTCGCGTCTCCTTCCCTGGGCATCGGGCACCCACGCCCATATCGATGAAGCCACTCAAAAAAACCTGGAACTCGTCAGGAATCTTGAAGACAATTCACGCGCCTTCAGCCTCCTTGATGTTCTCGATTCCACGCGAACGGGCCCAGGCTCGCGTCTCTTCAGGCAATGGATCCTCGAGCCGCTCACGGACAAGTCGGCCATCGAGGCGCGGCACGAGTCAGTGGAATTTCTCTATCGTCACCAGCGCCTCCTCGCGGAACTCAGGGGCAAGCTCGGCCGGGTCCTCGATACAGAGCGTCTCGCAAGCCGGGTCGCCATGCGGAAGGCCCATGCCAAAGATCTTCTCGCCCTTCGCGATTCGATCGATGCGTCGCTCGAGGCCTTCGCACTCCTTGTAGCCTCGCTCCAGTCCGCGACCCCTGCCTTGAAGCAGGCATCGGCGCCTTCCGCGATGGTTGGGGCGACGGTTGAGGGCGCCGTTCCGGAGGAGAGCGGGCCGCGTGAGTCCCTTCCCCCTCACGATCCCCTCGGCGCCGCCGGGGCCATCCTGCCCGGTCCGGCCAGCCTGGCGGGTCTCACCGAGGTCGCCAAGGAAATTGGCCTTGTCGTCAAAGATGAGCCGTCCATCCTCCTCACCGAGGGCAATCTCCTTCGTCGCGGCGTCGATGCCGAACTCGACCGCCTTCATGACCTGCACGAAAACGCTCGCGCTCTTTTGGAAGCCTACCTGGAGGAGGAAAAGGCGAGCTCCGGTATTCCGAACCTCAGAATTCGTTACAACAGAATCATCGGTTATTACCTTGAGGTTTCGAAGGGCCGGCTTGATGCCGTGCCTCCCCATTTCATGCGACGCCAATCGCTCGTGAACGGAGAGCGCTATTCCACGCAGCGCCTCGGCGAACTCGAGGCCGAAATCAACGGAGCCGCCGAGAAAATAACCGAATTGGAACGAAGTCTTTTCCTCGACCTGCGGGAGCGGGTGGCCGGGGCCGTTCCTCCGATCCTGGAGCTGGCCCGCTCGACATCCATTCTGGATTGCCTCGCTTCCTTCGCCTGGACGGCAACGGAAAAGGGTTACCGGCGTCCGCGCATGGTCGAGGAACCGAGGTTGTCGATCACCCGGGGGAGACATCCCGTCGTCGAAGCCCACCTGGGGGCCGGTGAGTTCGTGCCCAACGGGATCGCCCTCGAGGCTGCCGAAATCGGCCCCGGTCCAGCTTCGGCGGCAAGGGGCGGGCTCCCATCCTTCGCCCTCATCACGGGCCCCAACATGGCTGGAAAATCCACCTTTCTCCGCCAAGTCGCCCTCATTCTCATCATGGCCCAGGCAGGTTCCTTCGTGCCGGCCGAGGAGGCCGAGATCGGAATTGCTGACAGGATCTTCTGTCGGGTCGGCGCCCATGACGATCTGGCCAGGGGCGAGAGCACTTTTCTCGTCGAAATGCACGAAACGGCGCGGATACTCAACACGGCCACCCGTCGCAGTCTGGTGGTGATGGACGAGGTCGGAAGGGGAACGGGTACCCTCGATGGCCTTTCGATCGCCTGGTCCGTGGCTGAAAGACTATTCGAGGGAATCGGGGCGCGGACGCTTTTTGCAACGCACTATCACGAACTCACCTCGATCGATCACCCCCGGCTGGGAAATTTCAGTCTCGCCGTCCACGTGGAAGGGGGCGATGTGGTCTTCTTGAAACGCATTGAGCCTGGCCCGGCCCAGGGTTCCTACGGCCTT
>JAJXVS010000282.1 GCA_021782015.1 bacterium
TCCGATCACCTGCCCAGGACGGCCGGCCACCTGCCCGCCTTCCCTCAATCCTCAACGTGGTTTCTTTCCCCCCGGTGCCGTCCGCCCCGGCCCGAAGTATTTCTCGCTCCTGTACCGGAGCCACACGAGAAGCACCTGGGGAATCCGCCCCTTTTCCTCTTTTGAAAGACGGGCGTACAGAACGAGAGCCCTGTCCCGCTCGCGCCGACAGGCGCCATTCTCATGGGCATCCCAGTGCGATCGCGCAAGCCTGATCAGCCTGGCGACCTCCTTGATGAGAGCCTCGCCCTGCAGAGGTGGTTCGTCGCGCTCTCCCATAGAGCGAGTCTAGCACGAAGCCGCCCTCGCCCACCCCCCTCGACTCCAGCGTCGAGTGCGACACCACTCCGGCGACCCGGGGGCCCCGTCGGGCCGGCGACCCCCGGCACATCAAGCCAGACGGCTCAATGGTCGCAGGTATTGGCTCCGGCCTCGAGTTTCCCTTCGAGGAACAGAGACACTATCTTTTCCGGATCCTCCCAGGGTGACCCGACAAGCACCTCGATATTATTCCTTGTGAAAAGATTCTGCGCGTTCGGCCCCATGCCGCCGGCAATGATGTGGGTGACACCCCGCTCCGCGAGCCAGACGGGATAAAGCCCGGGCTCGTGCGGCGGCGGGGAGAGGTCTTCGCGCGAAAGCACCATCCGCGTCTTCGCGGCGACGGTCATCATCGCGAATTGCTCGCAGTGGCCGAAGTGCGCGGACAGGCTCCCGCCCGTCAAGGGAATTGCGATCTTCATCGAACGCTCCTTCCGGTGTCCTTGGTCGTTTCAAGGCCCGCGATAGCCTCGTCCAATCCGAGCCCGGCCTTGGCGATCTCGATGCTTATGCCCGCGACGCTCAGAGCCTCGGTGGCCTTGGGACCGACCTCGGGGGCTATCACCACAGTTACGCCCTTTTCGGCGAGAAAGGCCGCCGATCCGGTACCGGCCCCGTGTTCGGAAGCGGCTCCCTCATTTTCGAAGAGTTTGAAAGGCTGCCCTCCCTCGTCGCAAACGGCGAATTTTCTCGCCCGGCCGAACACCTTGGCGACGGTCGCGCCGTCGTCCGTTGGAATGCCATACTTCATATGAGTTCCTTTCCCGAGTCCCTCGCGGACTTCGGCTTCGTCAGTTCTTCAATCGAGCGCAGCACCGAGGCGAGGGCCGCGCGAACGCGCTCTCCCGCCTCCCCTTCGACCTCGTTCCAGGCCTTGCCCCCCTCCTCGGCCGAACGCAAAGAGGGATCGAAGAGAATCTCCCCTCCGATCGCAACGCCGGAGGCAGCCAGACAGGCTCTCGCTGCCTTGTCCATGTCGGCATTGAGTCCTGTCTTGTTGAGTATCCCGATCGATCGTCGCCGCATCGAAGCGATCAATTCCAACAATCGCCCGGCGTCGCGAACGCCTGACAGGCTTGCCTCGACCACCACCACCACGAGATCGCTTCCCGAGAGCGACGCGATAACGGGGCAACCGATTCCCGGCGGAGCGTCCACGATCAGGGTCGCGCCGTCTTGCGCCAGAGCCTCGGCCCTCTCGCGCACCGCCCGCACGAGCTTGCCGCTCGTATCCTCGCCGGGAAACAACTCGGCGTGGACGAGGGGTATGCCGTATCTCGTCGAAGAGACGAAAAGCTCGCCTGCCTTTTTCTCATAACTGTAAATAGCTCCATTTGGGCAGACATCTAGGCAGGCGCCGCAGCGTTCGCAAAGCTCCACGACGATGGAATACCCCCGCGGCCCGAGTATCGCCCCGGGCCCCGGATCGAAAGCCCCGGCCTCTGCCTCGATCGCGTCGAAACGGCAGGCCTCCACACAGGCGGCACAGGCCATACAGACCGCTTGGTCGATCCGGAAGCCCGGCCCCGCGTAATAGTCCGACGCTTCCCCCTCCACGAGCCGCGCGCCGAGGGCGATCGCCCCATTCGCCGCATCGACGTCGCAATCGGCGCCCACGCATCGGGGCGCGAGGGCCGCGACCAGCGCCGCCGCGATCGAAGTCTTGCCGGCGCCTCCCTTTCCGCTCGCGACCGTCACGATCATCGGAAGCCCCCCCGCGAGGAATTTCCCATATCAATAAGCGTTGTTACCAGATCTTCCATTTGCCGCATGAAATCGCCGTTGCTTTCCCACAGCCTTCCCGCGGCACCGGCTCCCGCCCGGTCCCGCTCGAAGGCGACACGACCCACGACGGGCAAGCCCTCGCGATCGGCCAACTCTTCGATATCCACGGATCCGAAACCGTACTTATTGATAAGGATGCCTGCGGCCAACCCGCGATCCCGGACATAACGCATCGCGCCAAAGAGATCGTGGGCCGAAAACCGCGTCGGCTCGGCCACCAGGATCACGAAATCCGCGCCCTCCATCGCATGGGTCGCCGGACAGGAAATCCCAGGAGGACAGTCCCGGATATGTGCTGCGCCGCCCAACTCGGCGGCGCGACGCTTGGCGGCGTCGATGACTGCGGTCGAACGGATGTCGCCGACCGCCATCCGGCCCTCCAGAAGGCTCAAGGCGCCGACTCTGCTTTCCACCATCGCGCCTACCTCGACCCGGCCCTCGACCAGAGCCCCCGCTGGACAGACCGCGACGCAGCGGCCGCAGCCCTTGCAAACCTTTTCGTCAATGGTGACGACACCGCCGATCGCGATGATGGCGCCGAAGCGGCACGAATTGGCGCAAAGGCCGCAGCCAGTGCAGAATGCCCCGACGAGGCGCGGAACGGCCACGCTGACGGACGATGGAGCCTCCAGCGGTTCGACCATCGGAAAGTATCCGAGAACATCGGGAGCCTCGACATCGAGGTCGACCAGGAGCGTTGCCCGGGTGCGGGCGCTCGCAAGCGCGAGATGGACGGCCATCGTCGTCTTGCCGGTGCCGCCCTTTCCACTCGCCACCGCGATCACCGCCGGCCGAAGAGCATTCATCTGCTCTCTTCCTCGCTATTGGCAGGCTCGGGCTGCGAGCCCGCCCCACCGAGAATGGAATCGGTGCGTTCGAGTTCGGCCCGCAGCAACTCGGCCCGTCGCCCCCGACCATAGCCCATCCCGAGACCGACACCGGCGCCGCCGCCCGAACCATGCCGCATCCCGAGGCCCATTCCGAGGCACATTCCCCGGCCCCTTCCCCGGCCATCCTCGGCACCTACGCCACGACCGTAGCCCTTGCCAGTCCGTAAATTCTGCCCCTTCGCTCCACCGCATTGCCCCATGCCCCTGCCGGTCACAGGTCCCAACCCTTCCGGGCCCCTCGCATTCAAATTCGGCATCCCATGCCTCCACATAGAAAATAGTGACCGCGCCCAAGGCGCGACCCAACGAACATTTGCTCATTCATTCTTGAATAGATTATAAGCATATGCTCATAATATGTCAAGCGAAGAATGCATACAGCACCATGGTCGCCTGCGCCATAAAGACCGGAACAGCCCCCAATGCCCACAGCCTCGATCCGGCCTCCCGAAATGGCGGTATCGTAATACCTTCCACAATAAGTAAATAATCCCACCACCCCGGACAAACACGCTACGAGTACTACACACATGTGGAGGACCACGGGCGTCCCCGCGACAGGCGTATGCTGAAGCAACAAAAACCGATGTAAGAAAAATGTAAAAACCTGGCCCGGGAAAGTGGATGCCGAGATTCAGCAGTTCCTTGATGCGTAACCACAATAAGTATACCATTGGGTAAAGGATGGCCGGGATGATCAAGAAACTCATTCAGCATGGGAACAGCGCCGCACTTATCCTCGACAAGCCAATTCTTGATTTACTCAACCTCAATTTGGATTCTACCCTTGAGATTACTACCGACGGGAAAAACCTTATCATCTCTCCTCAATCAGATGACAAAAAAGAACAGGATATCATCGCATCGCTCGAAAAGATCAATGCAAAATACGCAAGAACACTGAAGAGGCTTGGCGAATAGGTGAAAAGAATCCGATTCCTATCCATGGCTGAGGTTCTGCTGATTCATCAGGACCAGATAAGAAGATATGGTGGATCGTACGGAATCAGGGATACGCCTTTGCTCAGTTCGGCCTTGGCAATGCCGGAATCCACCTATGCCGGGAAGTATCTCCATACCACTATCCCCGAGATGGCGGCCGCTTACGCATTTCACCTCTGTGAAAATCATCCCTTCATCGATGGGAATAAAAGAACAGCATTGGCTGCTTCATTGGTCTTTTTGGACATAAATGATTATGTATTTGATTGTCCTGAAGATCTCCTCTACGATACCATGATGTCGGTGGCAAGGGGCGAATTTTCCAAAAGACAATTGACTGTATTTTTCATGGACCATTCTGAAAAAGAGGCCCACTAGAACATCAAAATAGTTATGCCCGATTCCACCCCCCCCCCGGGCCTTCGGCCACCGTCCCCAGGCTTTCCCTTCGTTGCCCCGAGTTTTCCTCCGCTTGCGCCTTCGCCTCAAGGGACTATACTTGACGCGATATCCAAAGGATGGGCGAAAATGGGCAACCTCGAACGAATCACCTTTATAGATCGTAGAATCAGGGAACAGGGCGGCGTCAAATTGGCGGAGATCGTGCGGCGCTTCGAGGTCTCCGAGCGCCAGGCCAAGCGCGATCTTGAGTACCTTCGCGATCGCCTGGATGCTCCGATCGCATGGGACGCTTCATCGCGGCGGTATGTCTATGAGGAAGACTGGAACGACCTCGCCTTCGCCGATCAAAAAAGCCTCCTGTTCTACGTTTTCGCCCGCGCGGCTGCAGGAACCCT
>JAJXVS010000283.1 GCA_021782015.1 bacterium
TACGGAGTGGGAATCGCAAGGGGAAGGACGCGAAGGAGTTCAAGATTCTCGGGCCCGGCAGTGGCGCCGTCGTGGAAGTTCCGAAACCGGAGCCTCGGCCTGGCGAAGCCCTCCTCAGGCTGAGGCAGGTGGGCTTTTGCGGCTCGGACCTCTCCACCTGGCTAGGCAAGAACGCGATGGTGGAGTACCCGCGCATCCCTGGCCACGAAATCGCGGCCACGATCGAGGGCTTGGGGCCGGGGACGGCCGAGAGCGGCTTCGCTCCCGGCGACCCGGTCACCGTCGTCCCCTACGAGAGCTGCGGGGCCTGTCCTTCCTGCCGCGCCGGGCGGCGTAATGCCTGCCGGAGCAACCGGACCCTCGGAGTGCAGCGCGATGGCGCGATGGCCGAATTCATCACAGTACCTATCGAAAAGCTCGTTCCCGCCCGCGCTCTCGCCCTCGGCCACCTCGCCCTCGTCGAACCGCTCACGGTGGGTTTCCACGCCGTCGACAGGGGCCGCGCCCGCGAAGGCGAACTTGTCGCCGTCTTCGGCTGCGGGATGATCGGGCTCGGGGCGGTGACCGGCGCCGCAGCCCGAGGGGCGCGGGTGGTCGCCATCGATGTCGACGACGCGAAGCTTTCCGTCGCCAGGGCCGCGGGCGCTGCGCACGCCATCAATTCCGCCTCGTCGGACCTTCATGCTGCTCTCGCCGACCTCTCCGGCGGAGACGGCCCAGTCCTTTCTATAGAAGCTTCCGGCAGTGCCGGAGCCTGGAAATCCGCCGTCGCGGAAACATCCTTCGCCGGCCGCATTGTTTGCATCGGCTACGCCAAGGACGACATCGCCCTCACCACGCGCCTCTTCGTGCAGAAGGAACTCGACATAATGGGATCGCGCAACGCGACGGCGGCAGACTTCGACGCGGTGGCGGCGCATCTGGCGAAGGGCGGCTTCCCCTTCGACCGGATCGTCAGCATGCGGTCCGATCTTGACGGGGCCTCGCGGGCCCTCGACGCCTGGGCGGCCTCGCCCGCGACCATTCTCAAGATCATCGTCGATTTCGAGGACGGGGCGGCGTGAGGAGTCCCGAAGGGCCGGGTGGAGCGCCAAAGAGGGGCGCCGCACCGAGACCGGGTAGACGCACCCTCGGTGACACGGGCCTCGAAGTTCCGCCCGTGATTTTCGGCACGAGCTTTCTCGGCAATCTCTACGAGGCCCATCCCCACGAGCGCAAGCTCGCGGTCGTGCGGAACATCGTCTCGGAGTCGGGGCTTCCCGCGGCCTTCGACTCGGCGGGCAAGTACGGGGCCGGCCTCGCCCTGGAGAGCCTGGCTCGCTGCCTCCGCGAACTCGGGCTCGGAGCCGACGATGTGGTGCTCAGCAACAAACTCGGCTGGTACCGTGTGCCCCTGCGCGGGGCCGAGCCGACCTTCGAGCCGGGAGTCTGGATCGGGGTCGGCCACGACGCCGAGCAGCGCATCTCGGAAGAAGGCATCGTCGAATGCTGGGAACAGGGCAACGAGCTTCTCGCGGGCTATCGCGCCGACCTCGTCTCCGTGCACGATCCCGACGAGTACCTTGCCGCGGCGGCCGGGCCGGCGGATCGGGCGCGCCGCCTCGAGGATGTGGTCGGCGCCTACCGTTCGCTCGCTGCGCTCAAGCGCGAAGGCAAGGCCCGGGCAGTGGGCATCGGCGCCAAAGACTGGCGCGTCATCCGGGAACTCTCCGACCGCGTCGAACTCGACTGGGTGATGCTCGCCTGCAGTTTCACGGTCCTGTCCCATCCGAGGGAGCTCATGGATTTCATCGAGTCGCTGGCACGGCGCGGCGTCGGCATCGTGAACTCGGCCCTCTTTCACGGGGGCTTTCTCACGGGCGGGGACTTCTTCGACTACCGCCGGGTCGACCCGGCCGAGGCGGAGGGCGCGAGGCTCCTTGCGTGGCGGGCGAAATTCTCCGAGTTGTGCGAACTATTCGGCATTACACCATTCGCCGCCGCCGTCCGCTTCGGGCTGTCGGCGCCCGGCATCGTCGCCATCGCCCTCAACACCGGCAAACCCGAGCGCGTCGCGGAGAACGCGCGCTCGCCCGCGGTCGAGATTCCTCCGGCCTTCTGGGACGCCATGCGGGACGCGGCCCTGCTCGAACGGGAATACCCCTGGGTGTGAATCCGCGGCTCCGGCGCCCAATGGACCCCGGCCCGGACCGTCGCGCGAGCCGCACGACCCCCGTTCGCGCGAGCCGCTGTCCGCCCGTCGAACGGTCCCGTTTGCGCCGATCGGATCAGGCTCCTTCCCAGGGCTTCCAGTGCGAGGGCGAGACTCCTGTCTTGTTCTTGAAAAGGCGTGAGAAATAGTACTCGTCCTGAAAGCCCAGATCCCAGGCGACCTGCTTGACCGGCAGGCCCCGCTCGAGGAGTTCCTTCGCCCGTCCGAGCTTGACGCTTATGAAGTATTGGTACGGAGTCATCGAGGTGTAGGATTTGAAAGCCTCGTTGAGATGGGAGGTGCTCACGCCAAGCTCCGCGGCGATGGCGTTGAGATCGATCTCGCCGTCGACCCGCTCCTGCATCAGGAACTTGGCCTGGGCGACGAGCTCCTCAGCATGGCCGGGCTGGGCGGATTTCCGCTCGAGCGAAAGAAGTTCGGCGACGAGGCCGAGGATGAGGGCGGCCGCCTTCGGCTGGTAGAGGGGCTCCTGGCCCGCGACAAGGTCGAAGATCTGGGTGTAGTGCGAGAGAATGCCGTCGCGGAGGCCGGGGACGAAGAAGGGCCGCGAAGGCGAGAGAAAACCCTCGCGGCACAGAGAGTCGATCTGGTCGCCCTTGAATCCCACCCAATATTCGGTCCAGCCCACCTCGAAGTCGGGACGGTAGAAATGCCTGACGCCGGGAAAGACCATCATCGCCGAGCCCGGACGGACGACGTAACGATGGCCTTCGGTTTCGAAGATGCCGGATCCGCGGGTGACATAGATTATCTGGTATTCGTTGAGGGTCCTGCCGACGGCAACGGAGACGAAGGGGCCGGGATGTTCCTCTTTCTTGGGCGGGTAGACGACTCCGGGACCGATTTCGCTGCAGCCCGCGTCGGTGCAGACGAGGCGCCAGCGCTCGTCTTCTTCGCTCCAGGCCAGGTAGCGGATGAAGCCCTTGTCCCGCGCGGATCCATTGGTAGGCATTCGTTCGAATATAGGGCCGGGACGACGCCCTCGCAAGCGGCCCCACGGCCCCGGCCCGCCCCCACCCCGAGCGGCTCCACGACTCCGGCCCCCACAACGCGCCCCGCAAGAGCCTCGCGCAGCCCCGGCCCCGCGCGAGGGAATAGGCGTTTTTTCCATCATGGCGGGAGAATAATCCATTCACGCGCCGACCGTGCAGGCGCAGTATGCTTTTCGCGATGCTTCGACCTGGCGCCGCCGCGTCGCGAAGGGGAGGAGTGATCATGTCGCAGTCTGTGCAGGGGGCCTCATTCGGCGAAGCCGCGGAACGTTACGCATCCCTTGGCGTCGATGTCGAGAAGGCGATTGGCGCGGCGCTCGCGGTGCCCATATCCATCCATTGCTGGCAGGGCGACGACGTCGGGGGCTTCGAGCGCGAGGGCGCCGGCCTTTCCGATGGCGGCATCCAGGTGACGGGTCGTCAACCGGGCAAGGCGCGCAGCCTGCCGGAACTCCGCATGGACATCGAAAAGGTGGTGACGCTCTGTCCCGGCGAGCGTCGACTCTCGCTCCACGCCACCTACGGAGAGTTCGGCGGGAAGTTCGTCGACCGCGACGCCATCGAGGTCGGGCATTTTTCCGGATGGATGCAGTGGGCCGGCGAGAGGCACATTCCCCTCGATTTCAATTCGACGCTTTTTTCCCATCCCCTCGCGGCGGGAGGCTACACCCTCTCGCATCGCGACCAGCGCGTACGGGCCTTCTGGATCGAGCATGTCGAGCGCACGAGGCGCATCGCCGCGGCCATGGGCAAGTCTCAGGGTTCGGCCTCCGTGCTCAACCTCTGGATTCCCGACGGGGCCAAGGATTCCCCGGTCGACCGCAAGGGCTATCGCGAACGCCTCGCCGAGTCCCTCGACGCGATCTATGCCGAGCGCTTTCCGGCCCACGCCATCGAGGATTCCGTCGAGGGCAAGCTCTTCGGCATCGGCAGCGAGGCCTTCGTCGTCGGCTCCCACGATTTCTATCTCGCCTACGCCGCGACGCGACACCTGTTCCTCACCCTCGACATGGGACATTTCCACCCGACCGAGAGTGTGGCGGACAAGATCAGTGCAATACTGCCCTTTGTGCCGGGCCTCCTCCTCCACGTGAGCCGGGGCCTGCGGTGGGATTCGGACCACGTAGTCACTCTGGGTGACGAACTGGGCGAACTCGCGCGCGAGCTCGTGCGCTCGGGAAGCCTTGACAGGGTCCGCTTCGGCCTCGACTACTTCGACGCGTCGATCGATCGCATCGGCGCCTGGGCCCTCGGATTTCGCTCGGCCCGCAAGGCCCTGCTCGCCGCCTTCCTCGAACCTCGCGCCGCCCTCCTGGACGCCGATGAGGCCGGCAACGGCTTCGCACGACTCGCCCTCCTCGAGGAGGCGAAGGCCATGCCCTGGAGCGCTGTCTGGGACGAGTGTTGTCGGCGCTCGGGCGTGCCCGAAGATCGCGCCTTCATCGGCGAGGTCGAAGCCTACGCGCGGACCGTCACCTCGAAGCGGGCGGCCTCATGAGCGCCGCGGCTCCGGACAGCGGCTCCCGCGACGCGCCGGGCTCCGGCCGGGGC
>JAJXVS010000284.1 GCA_021782015.1 bacterium
CCGCGCGCCCTGTCCCGCGCCACGATGATCAGGTTGGCACCCTGCCTGGCAAATTCCAATGCCGTGGCCAAGCCGATACCCGATGTCGCGCCCGTGAGAAGACAGCGCTTGCCCGCGAGCCCCAGTCCGCCCGCCCTACCTTGTTCGCCCACAAGCCCCAGTCCGCCCGCCCGGCCTGGGCCGCCCGCGAGCCCCGGTCCGCGCGCCCTACCGGCTTCGCCCGCAAGGCCTGGTCCGCCCAAACTGCCTGCTCTACCCGAAAGTTCCGGCTGCCCGCCCTTCCGCATCCCTTCATCCATGAATATTGTTTAAAACAACGTTTGATATTTGGCAAGAGGGACGCTATCTTAATCATTGATTAAATCTGTGATTAAGGAGAGCTGGATGAATCCTTCACAAGCCGATTGGGCACTTATCACCGGGGCAAGCAAGGGCCTGGGCTTGGCCTTCGCGCAACTCCTTGCCAAACAAGGACAAAATCTCATTTTGATTTCCTTGCCGGGCGAGAATCTTGCGGCAACCGCTGCCAGTCTCATCGGGCAATTTGGGGTCAAGGCCCTCACGGTCGAGGTCGACCTGACGACAAGCGAAGGGAGAAACAGGGTCGTCGAAACGATCGATAAGGAGGTAGCCCGCCTCGGCTGTCTCGTGAACAATGCCGGAATCGGCAGAAATGCCGCCTTTGGCGAAGAGGCCTACGCCTTTCACAAGAGCGTCATCGACCTCAATATCCAGTCGACCATGGCCCTCACCTACGCCCTGCTTCCCCTTCTCGAGCGCTCGAGGCCTTCGCGCATCATCACGATCGCCAGCCTCGCGGCCTTTCAACCCATGCCCCTCTTCGCCACCTACGCGGCGAGCAAGGCCTTCCTCAAGAGCTGGGGCCTGGCCCTGGGCGCGGAGCTGGCCCCCCTCGGCATCGTATCCACCGTGGTCGCCCCCGGCGGGATTTATACCAATGATGAAGTCCGGGCCCAGGTCAGGGCCCAGGGCCTTGGCGGCTACCTTTCAACCCAGGAACCGGAGGAGGTGGCCCGCATAGCCCTGGCCGCCTCAGAAAGGGGGAAGTCCCTCGTCATACCCGGCGCCTTCAACCGCATCCTCGCCGTCCTCGGCAGCCTCGTCCCCGACGAGCTCAAGGCCAAGGCCGTCTACACTCGATGGAAAAAGGCGGCAACCTGCCGCTCCTAGCTCCCGCTCGATGCCGCCGAGGCCTTTCCCGCCCGTCCCTTCTTTGTGAAAAAGAACAGGGCGCCAGTAAAGGCGAGGCCTATGCCGCCCGAGACCGCCATGCTGAGCGCCGGGCTTGAGATTTCGGAAACGCCGCCCGCCCAGAGGGCGCCGATGGGGGTGACGCCTCCCAGCACCCAGGACCAGAGGCTCATCACCCTGCCGCGGAAGTCGTCGGCCGACGCGAGCTGAATCCGGGTGTTGGCCGAAGTCGACAGTGTTATCATGAAAAAGCCCGAGATGCCGAAGAGGATGGCCGAGGCGATATACGAGCGCTGGAGCCCGCACACGAGGATGGCGGCGCTCATCCCCGCCCCACTCACCCAGATGCGGAGGTCGCTCGGTCCAGCCTTGCTGCGGGCCGCCTGGTAGAGGGCGCCGATGAGGGAGCCGAGTCCCATCGCCGTCATCAGGAAGCCGTAGCCCGCGGCCCCCTGCCCCAGATTGATCTTGGCGAAGGTCGGCACGAAGACGTTATAATTGATAACAAATGTCGAAAGCACGCCGACGAGGACGAGAATGGTGAGCATGGACCTTTGCTTGCGGACATGGTCTATTCCCCCGCGGACGCTCGCGAGGATCTCCCGCATGTTTCCCACCGGGGCCCCGCCCCTCCGATCGGGCACGTCCACGAAAAGAAGGGCGCCGATCACGGCGAGAAAGGAGACGGCGTTGAGGAAAAAGCAGGGCGCTATGCCGATGGCCTCGATGAGGACTCCGGCCACCGCTGGCCCGAAGACGCGCGCCGTGTTGAAGGCGGCCGAGTTGAGGGACACGGCGTTCATCAAGACGTCTCGCCCCGCGAGCTCCATGATGTAGGCCTGACGAGTCGGATTGTCCACGAGGGTCACGATGCCGAGGAGAAAGGCCAGGACCAGAATCATCCAGTATTGGGCGACATGGAACCAGGCGATGAGGGCCAGGGCCAGGGCGAGAATGGCGAGGACGCTCTGGGTGAGGATGATGGTCTTCCGTTTGGGAAAGCGGTCGATGAAGGGACCGGCGAAGACCGAGAGGAGCAACATCGGCAGGAATTGCACCGCGTTCACGACCGACAGCTTGGCCGATGAGCCCGTCAGTTCGAGGACGAGCCAGGCTTGTCCGATGTTCTGCATCCAGGTGCCGATGAGGGAGACGATCTGGCCGAGCCAGAAGATGCGAAAGTTCCTCCGGCCGAGGGCGGGGAAGTACCGATCGACGAGGGAGAGACCCAAAGCTGGCATATATTGTTTCCTTATGCCCAGCATAACCATTTCGATTGAGAGGTGGAATGGGGGATGGCGGCCGCCGGCGGGGATGGATCGGCCGAATTTACATAATTAACCGCTTCGGTGCCGGCAAGGCACTATCGCCGGCATCCGATGGCAGCAGTCGGGCTCAGGTGGCGGCGGTCAAGGCCGGGGCGAAAACCGACAGGAGGGAGGCCCGCGGCGTTGGGGCAGGGGTCGACGATTCGCTGCCCCGGAGCTCCTTCCAGGCCAAATGGGTGGGCGAGGCCTTCGCTTCATGTTTGAGCTTGCCAAGCAGATTCGAGAGGCCTTCGGTGTCCAGCCGCACCTTCCCGTCGAGCCAGACAAGGGCGACGCTCACCGTGAGGAGGGGGAAGCGTCGATCCAGGCCGTCTCGGTCCAGCGATTCGATCCAGCCCCTCGCCCGATCCTCCTTCGCGTAAAACGAAGAGGCCTGGGCCGAAAAGTCCCTCGCCACCGCGGCGCCCGCCTCGATCGCCTCGTCCGCTTCGCGGGCGTCAAAGGAGGCGAAGAAATCGTCGCCGCCCAGGTGGCCAGCAAAACCCTTCCGCGCCTGCATCGCCTGCCTGAGAATGTCGGCGAAGAGCATGATCACGCGGTCGCCCGAACGAAAGCCATAATAGTCGTTAAAAGGCTTGAAGTGGTCGAAGTCGAAATAGCAGAAGGCCAGTCCTGCGCCGCGGGAACTCAGCCGGTCATGGCTGTACTCCGCGATCCGGACATTGCCGGGCAGTCGAGTCAGGGGATTCTGGTCGCGGGCCTCGGCCAGTTCGCGTTCGGCCACGAGCGACAGCAGTTCCCGCGCAGGCAGAAGGCCGGCGTATTTTCCGCGCCTGATCATGACGATGCCGCCGCTCTCGGGAGAGGCTCCGTAGAGTTCCACGACACGAGCCAGCGCCGTGCCGAGTGGGGCTTGGGGCGTCCTCACAAGGAGGGTTCCGGCCCCCTGGCCGAGGGAGAGATGCGAGAGTACGGCTATTCCGAAGGGCGAATAGACATACTCGCGAAAATCCCGCTCCCGATAGGCGCCGAGGGGACGCCCCTCGGAATCGACGACAGGCAGAAGAGACAGGCCCGGCGAATTCCGGAAGCGCGAGAGGATTCTCTCGAGCTGTTCGCCGAACACGATCGGGTCGACCGACACGACGACATCGGCCTCGACGCGACCGCCCAGGGAACTTCGTCTGCGTTCCTTTTGCTCGCTGACGACTATTGACGGGTAGGCCTTCTTGAGTTTGCCCACATCGACCTGGGGCCGGTCGAGAAGGAAGCCCTGAGCCATGTCGCAGCCCGCCTCGGAACAGTGCAGGAGTTCCGACCGGTTCTCCACGCCCTCGGCGATGACCGAGATCCCCATAAGATGGGCCATGGCGACTATCTTTTCGAGAAAGGCCGCCTTGCGGGGATCCTGGGCCGAGCCGGCGACAAAATAGCGGTCAATTTTGACGATATCGGGCTGGGCGCGGTGAAGGAGTTTGAGCCCGGCGAATCCCGTTCCGAAATCGTCGAGGGCGAGTTTGAATCCCTGCTTGCGATAGGACGCGAGAACCCGATCGAAACTATCCTGCTCCCCCGGCGCGTGGATTTCCGAAATTTCAAAGACGATGTTGGCCGCGGGGAGGCCGGCCGAACTCGCGATCGCGAAGGTATTGCTCGTCGAGTAATCGGGCATGTCGAGGAGCCTGTTGTCGAGATTGTAGAACAGCTTCGACTGGCCCAGCCCCGAGGCGACGAAGGAACGAAAGGCCTTGTCCCTGAGTTCGAGATCGAGGGCGTACAAGGTGCGCTCCTCGAAGGCGCGATCGAAGACCTCGCCTATCGAGGCGAAGCCGGCATCCTCGAAGCCGCGAAGAAGGGCCTCATGCCCCCAGACCGAGCCGTCGGCGAAAAGCGCGATCGGCTGAAAAGCATGGCGCAGCTTCGAAAGCGCCTGTTTCCAAAAATCCGATAATCCCGTATGTATGCTGTGCATCGCTTTCACTCCGCGGCGAATATCCTTCGCGGAAAGGCTGAAAGCGGTTAGGTCACCGTTACCTTTCGATTAATCCGCAAGGGCCTCCCGACCCCCACCGCGGCGCGACCGCTCGCCTTTCCGCTCGCCTTTCCGCTCGCCTGCGCCCGCCACTCCGCCCGCCACTCCGCCCGCAGCCGGCTTTCGCGCTCTCCCGCCTCGATTGACAGAGGATTGCGCGGCGGATAGCCTTGCTTTTCTACGCGAAGAAGCGACGTGGCGATTCGGCGCCCCGGCGCACCTGGCGGGAACGCCCAAGGAG
>JAJXVS010000026.1 GCA_021782015.1 bacterium
TTGGTCAAAGGGTCCATCTCAAGGAGGAGCTCTCGGACGGTGTACCTTTCGATGAGTTTCGACTCCCTCATGGAGCGCCTGAGCTCGCTCATGAGGATCAGCGCGATGAACTGGACGAACAAGCGACCGTCGACTGTCTCAATGCTGTGCATGCGTAGGCGTCGCATGTCCAGTAAGTTCTTAAGGTCGTCGAAGCACTTCTCGACCACATCCTTGTCTCGGTAGACCCGCAAGGCCTCAAGGGGATCCTTTATGCGCGTGGTAAGGAGGGCCTGGAAACCAGCGTATCGGTTGATGTACTGGCTTACAGCGTCGGTATTGTAGGAAACCTTCTTTCCTCGGACCGGCGTCGCCGTGATGACGAAGAACGAGTCGTAAAGTTCCTCGTGCTCTGCCCGTAGCTTTCCAGACTCCAGCTCCTCCTTGCAGTCCAGAAGCTGGCGGTTGAAACGGTTGACAGCCTCCGATCGGATGAGATCGTTGTAGTACAGGTGAAGGTAGCAGCGTCGACGCTCTTCCCCCCAGGGATAGAGCCGTGAGTGGACATAGAGCGCCTCGTCGTCCATCAATCGGTAACCTTCAGGCCCCTCTACCGTGTCGATAATTTCGTCGATCGCCTCGAGCACCCACTTGTTGGTCAAAGGGACCGAAAGCGTGAAATGATCCTTCCGCTCTAGGAGCTCATCGACATTCTTCTTGCTATAAAAGCCACGATCCAATACGTAGTGGAGGGTTTTAACCTCCAGCTTCTTGAAGGTTTCAAGCAAGTTGTGAACCGTGTGGACATCGGTGATGTTGCCGGGGACGCGGTGGTAGTAGGCCGGTATCCTGCTCTTCTGGCTAAAGAGCATCGCAAGGTTGAGTTGTGGCAACTTCTCTTTATCGCGGTTGTGGCCGAAGCGGATGTACTCGTTCAGCTCGCTGTAGGACGAGATGCTCGTGATGTCGTAGCAGAGGAAGTCGTCTTCGAGGATCCTTTCCATCCAGGCCGAAAAAAAGACCTGTTTGCTGTCGGTTGTAATTTGCCCGAGGAGCTCGCTGATGCGCTGGCTCTCGAGCGGCTTTCCCGACGGATGTTCGTGGGTTTTGGTCCACGACACGCACTGGCTTAGGGGGCCTCCATGTGCGGCGAGGTAGTACGCCATGGAAAGGATCTCGCCATGAAATTCGGGGAAGACCGATTTCAGGATTTTTGCGAGACCAAGGCGCTTGGACAGAGCGTCCAGGATGAGCGACGGTCCTACGACCGCGACCTTTGCGATGGAGGGTATTGGTTCCTTCAAACCCGCCAGGGCGTGAGTTTCCAATTGCAAGCGTTTTGAAGGAATCAGTTCGCCGGTGGTGGGATCAATCTTGCCAATGCAGACTTGTTTGCTTCGAGGCTGCTGCTTCTCCTTGTCCCAGTGGGAGACGGACTCGTAAACGTATGTGACACCGGTCTTCTTGTTCACGTGACTTACGCGGCATGACATCGATGGCACTCCTCATTGCTAGCTGTAATTGTAGCTAGCCTATTTGGGGTTGTCAATACTTATTGTTATGTAAGAAAGAGATTTATTGAATCCTAGCTACAAAGGTTCGGGAAATTGTGATGCAATCTTCGAAATGATAGCGATACGACATCTTTGTACCCCCGTCGCTCGAGCCAAACAGGCACGGATTGGTCGGCCACCAATCGGCCGCGACAATCCCCGCGGTTCCATCTATACTGCGCGCGTGGAAATTGAGAAGAGGGCCGAACCGAAGACCACGGGAATCGATGCGGCCTACCTGAAACAGCTCAACCTCCTTCAGAAGTCGGGCGCCTTGGACGACCTGGCCGCCCTGCGCAGGGAAAACCACGAGCTGGACCTCCTCATCAACGATGCCGCCGCCCTCTTCGCCAAGACCAGCATCGAGGACATGCTCGGCTTCGTCATCACCCGCTTTCTCGAGCGCTTCATCCCCTCCAAGCTCGTCTTTATCATCGAGCCGCCCCGCGGCGACCGTCTGGACCAATATTCCTTCAGCAACCTGCAGCCGAGCGACGCACTCGTCTCCGAAGGCTATTACGGACCGCTCAAGAGCTTCTTTCTGGCCTCCCCCTATCCCATCGACTTTGCTGAGATCGAGGGCAGGCTCGGGGCCGGGACCTTCGGGCCCGACTTTCGCTCCTTCGAACCGGACATCCTCTTCCCCCTCAGCGGTATCGGCGGTCTCTACGGCATCGTCATCTTCGGCCGGAAGGTCGTCGGCTCTTCATATTCCGAGCTCGAGCGCATGTACGCCGACCGAATCATCCGCTTTCTCTCGATCGGCATCCAGAACAGCCTGCACCACGAGAGCTCGATCACCGACTCCAAGACCGGTCTCTACAACCACCAACACTTCATTCGCACCCTCGAGCAGGAAATCGCGCGCGTCGGGCGTCATGGCAAGAACTCGGGTCTTATCATGCTCGATGTAGACCATTTCAAGCGCTTCAACGACAGCTATGGCCATCTGGCGGGCGACGAGGTCCTTGCCCACATGGCGGAAACGATCAAGAAGGCGATCCGCCGCGAAGACGTGGCTTCACGCTTTGGCGGCGAGGAGTTCTGCATCCTGGTCGTCGAGTGCGATGGCCCGACCCTCATGGAGGTTGCCGAGCGCATACGGACCTCGATCGAGACGATGGAAATAAGCTACGAAGGCCTGAGCCTCACGGTCACCGCCAGCCTCGGCTGTTGCTTTATCAGGGACGGGGCTCCCGAAGGTCCCGACGAGTTGATAGGCCGCGCCGACAAGGCCCTCTACCTCTCCAAGACCGGCGGCCGCAATCGCACCACGCTTTTCCGCGCCGGTTTACTGGACAAGGCGATAGTCCTGCGGACAAAGACCGGTGCGGGCGGCTGAGGCGGACACCTAGCTCGTCGTCGCCGGCGCGAGAGCACGCTCCCTCGGCATGGCGCGGGCGATGGAATCGAAGCCGATGCCGTGCCCGCGCGAGCGGGCACGATAATCCTTCTTTGCGGCACGCGCGCGGAGCGCGCACGCCCTTCTTCTCGTTCTTGGCCTTGTCGGCGATGACTCCGTCGCCCGCCGAAAGGCGGGCAATAAAATCAGTTCCAATCGGTACACGACCCGAAGGGTCGTATCGAGCCTATCGGCGCTAACGCAAGGCTAGACTTCGTTCAAACGATCGCGCCGAAGCCGCCGGAAACGATGCCTTCTTCGATGGCGGAGAGGGCGTCTTCGACCCTGTGCTTCTTCTCTTTCATCTCGACTTCGGTGGCCGCGCCGACGTTGATGACGGTCGTTTGGCGTTCAAATGATCGTGCCGAAGGTTCGGACGGCGATGTCCTCGAGTGGCTATTTTGATCAAGAGGGGGAGCACCAGGATGTACGCAGTTCTTAATGTCTGCCCGCGCGAATGCGAGCAGCCATTGACCAATACCACATCGCTTCAGGGATCGCCTTGAGTCTACGAATCGCCGCGAACTCGTCGGGGAAGGCGAAGGTTCCTAGAAAGCTCAAGCGATCTTCGCTGTAGCGCAGGCTGGAAAGTCCCACCTCGGCATATATGGCTTGAGTGAGAAGAGCGGCTTTGGCCGCGGCAGTCTTCATTTCCTCTCGACGGAACTTGGCGCCGACAAGGTGACTCTCAAGTTGCCTGCGACCAAGTTCAATGAGTTCGCAGCGCCCGTCAGTCGGCGCTCCCAGGAGGCCAACCTGGGCCATACAGTGGGCGGTCGAAAAGGCGTCCTCCAGCGCTTGCTCGGAGGAAAAACGCCTACCTCGATACCTGTTTTCCGCAGCAAATATCGATTCGTAGGCAGTCCTCACCTCGGGAAGGTCCGAGGTCGCGTCGAAAAGCTCCCCGATATCGAATACCTGCTTCATGAATTGCATGGAGTAGTGCTCGTTCAACGGGATGCCTGTCGTGTTTGGGCCGAAGGCGGTGAGCTTGTCGCCGAGGAGAACGAAAGGAGCGGGGTTCTTTGGATCGAGGGGGACATAGAAGAACTTGAAATGCCGTCTGGACGGCACACGATCCGATCCTCTCTCGTCTTCGGCCATGCGGGTAAACAGGCGGCTTTGGCTGACTTCCGCGAGCAGTCGATCCAGTTCGGAATCAGGTTGGTCGCAGATGATGTCCGCGTCGACGGAGAGCCGGCGGATTCGGGGAAGCCTGAGAATGAGGCTTGTCCCACCCTTGAAGATGAATTCAAGGCCTCTCCCGGCCAGGGCGTCAAGGAGTGCGAATGCAAGTAGCGTCTTTTCGAGCAAGACAGGATCGCAGCCGCCAAGCTCGACTCGCTTTTGCGCCTGCCACTCGGCTGTAAAGCATTTTGAGTCAATCATATATTTTCATTAGTCAACTATTTCCGCCTAAAATTATTAGGCGGAAATAGTTGACTATCCTTCCCAAATAATGCGCCAGGTTCGAGTTTTCTCTCGGTCGCATAGGTGAGGAGCGAAGCCATATTGATGCGGCGCGTGCCGGCCAGGCTGGAAAGCATGGTTCGATAGTCGTCCACCGCCATGAGGCCAAGAACGCGTGTCTCGAAATAGAGCTCGACGAGAAGGTTCTCGATTGGGGCGATAGGCCCGCGGGCTCTGCTTTTGGCGCTCGCCTTCCGTATCACCACCGAGTGCTCGCGCGGGCTAAAACGCGCGGCTTCCTTCCCGCGCGGATTGATGTGGGCGTCCCATCCTGAGTCGCGCAGATGCTCATAGAAGGGCTCCATTGAATCGCCTTCGACCATGACAAAGCTCACGAATTTCCCGAGGAGATGGTGCATCGCGCCCTGAATCTCCGCCGTGGACCAACAAGAGAAACCCACGAGGGGGAAGGCCTTCGCGAGTTCCCCGGCCAGTTCCTGGACTGTCGAGGAATCGAGTTCGAAAGGCATTTCCAGGCTTGAGTACCATCCCCGTCCCGCATTGTGGATGTGGGAGCTCGCCACAAATTCGTGGAGGTAGCGGACGAGGGTCCTTTCGTTGAATGGGACGGCTTGGCTGCCAAGGAAGCTCTTGATGTCCTTTATTGAAAAATACGGCGCTTCCCGCAAGAGAGCAGGGAGGCAGATGTCGCGGAGGTAGGCCTTAAGCTCGTGAGGGTTGGGAGATTTCAGGGATATCCTCCTTTCGGGCGTGCTCACTGTCCATCTACTAGGCACAGAGTCGGCATTCTGCCTTGTCGTCCGATCTAGTTTTTCTTGCCTCTGTTGCCATTCATGTCGGATACGGGGCTGCCATAGGGCAGAAGGGGGAGGCCAAGCTCCTTCAAAAATTCAGGGTGTAAAGAAGAGGCGTCCCATCGTTCTGTCGCGGATGTCCTCGCGATGGCTGCACTTGAGGTCCTGGAGCTTCTCGATGAAGTCGCGCTCGATCTGGGCTTCCGTGGTTATGAAATGTCCTCCTTCCCTGTGTCTTCTGCTGATGGCCGATTGGCCCCGTCGTTCGCGTGCCAGTGAACGGTTTCGAAGGGCTCGTACCTTGTCATTGTCCCTCCTGCCATTTCGTGCCCGTTCCTACAGCAGGGCCCGGAGTTCGGCCGGTGCTATGATCCGGACGGAAGCGTCCGGGAGTTCGAGAAGGTCCTT
Organism: bacterium; assembly: GCA_021782015.1. GTDB lineage: Bacteria > Spirochaetota > Spirochaetia > Treponematales > Rectinemataceae > CAIJMU01. The sequence continues at coordinate 5,568 of JAJXVS010000026.1, forward strand.
GTCGCCGCTGACGAGAAAGTCCGCGCCCGCGGCGACAGCCAGGTCGAGAAACACCTGGTCCTTACTGACCCGGCAATCTAACGCCACACATGAACTTCGAATTTCGGCCTGTAACGACAGGCCGAAATTCGAAGCAGTAGCATTATGTTCAATTGCCGGGTCAGTAGGGTCGCGGCAGCGTGCGGAAGAGGATGCCGATGGCGGGGGCTGGGTCTCGCAAAAGGGGAGGATTTCCGCAAGGAAGCGCTCCTGCGTCGCCGGGGCCAGCTGGAACTTGGGGTAGCTCAAGACGCGGATGAGCTCAAGCGTGGTCGCGGCGCAAAGTTGGGGAATGAGGGTCCCCTCCTTCCAGGCGTCGCGCAGCCAGCTCCAGTTTTCCCGGCGGAACAGCAGGGCCGATACGAGGGTATTGGTGTCCAGAACCACCCTCAGGGGCTTCACTTCCGTGCCCAGGCGACGGCGTCGGCGATGTCGGCCTCATCGATGCCCATTTCCTCGAGTTTTGCCCGCGACTGGTCGACGCCTTCCAGATTGAGGGGGGTCAGGATGATCCGGTCGGCCTCGCGGCGGACGTCGAAATAGGGGCCGGGGAGTTGGCTCGAAATCGCCTTGGGGATGGTTATCTGGTTTTTGCTCGTCATCTTTGCGATCATCGTGTGCCTCCAGTAAGAATGTAAGACATTCTTACTTTCGCAGCAAGTCCGCATGGCTGACAGGCTTTCCCCCGGCGGGAAAGGTAGGCGCCCCTCATATCCCGAGCTCCTCGAAGTTGGCGGCGATGGTGGCGGCCAAGCCCACGGCCTCGCGGTTCAGGTCGGCCAGCTCGGTGTGTATGTCGCGGAGGGTCTGCTCGAAGTCAAAGTCCTCGTCCTCTTCCACGGGGGCCACGCCGACGTAGCGGCCGGGGGTCAGGCTCCAGTCGGCCGCCTCTATCTCGACGCGACTCACGACCCGCACAAGGCCCGGCACCGCCTCGATCTCGGCCTTGGGGAAGCGGTCCTGGAGCCAGGCTACCTGGCGGTGGAGGTAGGCCGGGCGCTTGAGCCCTTCGACCGCGCCCTTGCGGGCCTCATCGAGCTCCTTCACGAGCTTGGCGGCGGCGCGGCGATCCCAGGCAGGGGCCTTGCTCCCGGCCCCGTTCCCGGTGGCGGCCTCATCGGTCGCGAGGGCCGTGCCGAGCTCGACGGCGCGGGACGCGAGTTTGTAGAGGAGGTCGACCTGCTTGACGAGGTCGCGGCAGGATTCGGCGAGCGCGTCGAAGGCTTTGCGCGCCTTCTTTTGCGTGGCGTTGGTGTCGGGAGAGGGATCGGCATACTTGTCGGCGTACGCATCGAGGGAGGAGAGGAGGGTGGCCTCGTCCTTTTCGAAGAGCGCGGAGGCTTCCTCGTACTCGGACAGGGTCGCGGCAAAGCCCTTCGCCGATTCTCCAGGGCCGGCTTTCTTCTTGGCCGCCGCCGCGAGTGCCTCGAGTCGCCTCGTGATTTCGAGTCTTGTATCGCCGAAGGCTTCGAGGCCCTCGGCCACCGCGGAGCCCTCCGCGCATACCTCCTCGAGGTAGTCGCGCACGAGGCCGAGGTAGCGCTCGGCCTCTCCACGATAGAGCCAGACGATGGCCGCCAGGTTCTTCTGCTGCTCGGGAGAAAAGTCGTAGATCTTTCGCGTGATCTTGCGGTAGACGTTCCGCGCGTCGAGCATGAGGACCTGGTCGCGCCGCTCGGGCGGCTTGGCCCGGTCGAGATGCCAGAGCTCGCAGGGCACGGTGCGGGTGTAGAAGAAATTCGACCAAATTGAGATCATCACGTCGACATCGCCCGTCTCCACGAGCTTGCGCCGCACGTCGCGCTCGCCGTGGCCCGCGCTCGAGGCCTGGGAGGACATGACGAAGCCTGCGCGTCCGGCCTTCGAGAGGTAGCTCCAGAAGTAGGAGATCCAGAGGTAATTGGCGTTGCCGACCTTGTCCTGTTTGTTGACGCCGGGGAGGCCGAAGGGGAGGCGGGGATCGCCCTTGACCCTGCCCGCGTCCACGAGGTCCACATTGAAGGGCGGATTGGTCATCACGAAGTCGCACTTCCCCACCAGGCTGTGTTCGTCCTGGTAGTAGGTGATGGCCTCGGCGATCCGCCCCTCGAGGCCGTGCACGGCGAGGTTCATCTGCGCGATGCGGATGGTGTCGCGGTTCTTTTCCTGGCCTTAGAAGGTGACCTTCTTGGCGGTGTCGAAGCCCTCCGCCTCGATGAAGTGGCTCGACTGGACGAACATGCCGCCCGAGCCGCAGGCGGGGTCGAGCACCGTGCCGTGGTCCGGCTCGATCACGTTGATGATGGTCTGCACGATGGAGGCGGGGGTGAAGAACTCCCCGTTGTCATGGGCCTTCTGGATCGAGAACTTCGCGAGGAAGTATTCGTAGATGCGCCCGAAGACGTCGCCGGTGGCAGCCCGGATCATCTCGCTGTTGAAGAGCCTGAGGAGATCCTCCAGGACTTTGGTTTCAAAGATGCCGTAGTCCTTGGGGAGGACATTTCGGAGCGGTTCGAAGGACTCCTCGATGGCGACCATGGCCTCGGAGACCAGCCGCGGCAGGTCCGCGCCCCCACGGGCCGCCTGGCTCATGATGAAGTCATAGCGCGCATTCTCGGGCAGGTAGAGCGAACGTCGCGCGACATAGTCGGCGGGCCGGAGCGGACGCTTCGGCATCGCCCCGCTCTTCACATCCGCCTCGATGCGCCGTCCCGCCTCCTCGAAGCGGTTGGCCGCATGCCGGAGGAAGATGACGCCGAGCACGGGCATGAAGTAGTCGCTCGAGGTGAGTTTGGAATTGGCTCGAAGATTGTCCGCCGCCTCCCAGAGATCGTTCTCGAGTTTCTCTATGTCCTTGAAGGCGTCGCTGGTCATCGAGGGGCTCCGGTCCGGCTGGTATGATTTTCCACTGGGTAGCGCGGGATGCATACGTGGTCAATCGAATGCGAGCGAACCTCGTCCTGAGGTGGATGGCAAAGGGAGGAGTGGGGGTAGCGAAGCCCCCCGCAACGAGCCTGCGGCGAGCGAGCCGAAGGCCTAGCTTGCGTCAGGAGGCTGGAGCGAGCCGAAGGCCTAGTGAAGCGCTAGGCATCGCTCCCTCTTATCCCGCTTCGCGAAGCCCAAGCAAATGATCAATTGTGCCCTCATAAAGGTCTGCAATCGGAAAGCAGAGTTCCCAATCCCCCCAGACGAGGTCGCCATATTCGATGCGGAAATTCCTGAAGGCCTCGGGATCCAACCATTTCCGGATATCCGGATGCGTCGAGGATTGAAGAAAGGCCGCAAAATCGATCACTCGCTCGGTGCCATCATCGAAGACCAGCGCCACACGATACGTGTCGAGGTAATTTGCCTGTGAGATGGCTAGCAGGTTTGAAGTCATTTCAGCCTCCTCGTGATGGCCTCGGCCCGAAGCGACCTGTGCAACACAAAAAAGTCGATCCATTTCCGTACGATATCGTCGGCCTTCGCCGTGACCAGTTCTTCAAAGAGGGTCCTTTCTTGACTGGACAGGGGGCCCTTGCCCATTACCAGAGAATATCGTATCTCAAGGATTTTTCCATCGATGATGATCAACTCCGCTCGGAGTTCCCGACCCTGGCATTTCCCATGCACATGCACGGGTTCATGCTCGTTCGAATAGAACATGATGATCAAGCCAAAGTACTCGTAGAGCTTGGGCACTCAGGTGCCTCCTTGCGAAACGGCCCGCCCGAATCGTCTGTCGACGAATACGGGCGGGCCGCTATGGGATAATTGGGCGACTACGCTTGCTGCAGTCTAGCTATGCGTTAGTAATCCATGCCGCCCATTCCACCCATGCCGCCCATTCCACCGCCGCCGCCGCCGGCGGGGGCAGCCTTGGGCTCGGGGAGGTCGGTGATGGCGCACTCGGTGGTAAGGAGGAGGGCCGCGACGGAGGCGGCGTTCTGGAGGGCGCTGCGCGTGACCTTGGCGGGATCGATGATGCCGGCCTTGATCATGTCGACCCACTCCATCCTGTAGGCGTCGAAGCCGATGCCCTTCTTCTCGTTCTTGGCCTTGTCGGCGATGATCGAGCCGTCGACGCCGGCGTTCTCGGCGATCTGGCGAATCGGCTCCTCAAGGGCGCGCTTGACGGTCTTGAAGCCGACCTTCTCGTCGTCGGTCATCTTGGAGAGATCGGCCTTCTCGAGGGCGAGGGCGGCCTGGATGAGGGCGAGTCCGCCGCCGGACACGATGCCTTCTTCGATGGCGGCGCGGGTGGCGGAGAGGGCGTCTTCGACCCTGTGCTTCTTCTCTTTCATCTCGACTTCGGTGGCCGCGCCGACGTTGATGACGGCCACGCCGCCGGCGAGCTTGGCGAGGCGCTCCTGGAGCTTCTCGCGGTCGTAGTCGGAGGTGGTGTCCTCGACCTGCTTCTTGATCTGGGCGATGCGGTCGGAGATGTCCTTCTGCTTGCCGGCGCCGTTGATGATGGTGGTGTTGTCCTTGTCCACCTTGACGGTCTTGGCGGTGCCGAGGTCGGTGAGGGTGGTGTTCTCGAGCTTGAGGCCGAGCTCCTCGGTGATGACGTTGCCGCCGGTGAGGATGGAAATGTCCTCGAGCATGGCCTTGCGCCTGTCGCCGAAGCCGGGGGCCTTGACGGCGCAGACGGTGAGGGTGCCGCGGAGGTGGTTGACGATGAGGGTGGCGATCGCTTCGCCGTCGACGTCCTCGGCGATGATGAGGAGGGGCTTGCCTTGCTGGGCGACCTTCTCGAGGACGGGGAGAAGATCCTTCATATTGCTGATCTTCTTGTCGTGGATGAGGATGAGGGGGTTTTCGAGGACGGCGGTCTGGGTGTCGCGGTTGGTGGCGAAATAGGGGCTCACGAAGCCGCGGTCGAACTGCATGCCCTCGACGAAATCGATCGTGGTGTCCATGGTCTTGGACTCCTCGACCGTGATGACGCCGTCCTTGCCGACCTTCTCCATGGCGTCGGCGATCTGCTTGCCGATCTCCTTGTCGTTGTTGGCGGAAACGGAGGCGACGTCGGCGATCTCTTCCTTCTCCTTGATTTCCTTGGAGTTCTTCTTGATTTCGTCGATGGCGATCTCGACGGCCTTGTCGATGCCGCGCTTGAGGGCCATGGGGTCCATGCCGGCGGCGACGGACTTGAGGCCTTCTTTTACGATCGAGTAGGCGAGGACGGTGGCGGTGGTGGTTCCGTCGCCGGCGATGTCGTTGGTCTTGGTGGCGACTTCCTTGAGGAGCTGGGCGCCCATGTTTTCATAGGGGTCTTCGAGCTCGACTTCCTTGGCTACCGAAACGCCGTCCTTGGTGACGGTGGGGGCGCCGAATTTCTTGTCCAAGAGGACGTTGCGGCCCTTGGGGCCGAGGGTGACTTTGACGGCGCGCGAGATGGTCTCGACGCCGACGAGGAGCCTGCGACGGGCGTCCTCGCCGAATTGAAGTTGCTTGGCCATGCTGTTCTCCTTGAAAACTGGTGTTCCCGGGCGATCGGTGGCGTGTCGTCGCCACAGCCGCGCGGTGTTCCGAATGTGTGGTGTGACCTGAAGGTCTGACTTAAGATACAAAATGGCCGGGTTGAAGGGCAAGGGCTTTGACAATAAAATCGCTTTTGATTAGAGTTCTAATCAGATATGGAAAGGGATAAAATTCCCTTCCGGGCAAGGTTCTTTCCTGAAAAGGAATTAGAACCGTAGGTCGACCGAGAAACGGAGGCCGCCTATCACCAAGTTACCGCCGCGTTAACATGCGGCTGGGGGTGTCCTATGGCGCGTACTCCGTTTCTTATTTTCAAGAGGGTTTCCCGCGACAGGGTGACGAAAAAAGACGTCACAAGGTTCTGTGCAAGGTTCTACGCCGAAGATGGAAGCGTCCTCAGAACGAAAACACTCGGCGCTACGTCGGCGACGAAGGCTGCCCTCGAAGCGAAGGCCCTTCTCGACAAAAGCGGCTCGTCTACGGCCGATCCATTCATCATGGATTTTCTTCTCGATTTTTGGCGCGTAGACAGCGACTATGCAAAATCCAAGGCGAGGGCTGGGCGGCCGTTGTCCGTCGGGTACATCAGGGTGTCCTCTTGTCTCGTCGGGAAGCACCTCGCGGCGCCCTTGAAGGGTGTAAGGCTGTCCGCACTTACTGTCGGCATGGTCGAAAAAATCCTCAACGCCATGGCGGCCCATGGTTCAAGCGGCCGTACACAGAACGCGGTTATCGCGGCGCTTCGCGTGCCTGTCACCCACTGGGCCCGCCAGCATAGGGCGGCCGATCCACTCGAATATTTGAGTAAGTCGGCCAACACGCCACGGGAACGCGGCACGCTGTCCCTTGACGAGATTAGAAAGATCATCGCAATTCCCGACGAAAGCCCCCGAGTTATCGGGGCCGTTCTTCTTGGCGCTCTTTGTGGTTTGCGCTTGGGCGAGGCGAGGGGCCTTCAGTGGACGGATATCGACCGTGACGCGAATATCCTTCATATAAGGAACAATTTTGTCGAAGGTGAAACAGCGTTGAAGGGCCCGAAGTGTGGATCGAAGCGCGATGTTCCGCTTCCCGCCCCCGTGGTAGAAGCCCTCGATCTTTGCCTTCGCGAAGCGCCTTACACCCCGTCATTCTGCTTGTGGAATGAAAAGCGAACCGATCGGCCATTCGGAAAGTATGCAATCGAGTCTGGCCTCGCCCGCGTGCTTCGCACGATCGGCATTGACGATGCGGCGCAAATACAACGGAATTTGTGCTTCCATTCGATGCGGCACACTTTCGTTTCACTGAGCAGGGCGAGTGGCCTTCCCGACTTCGTAGTGCAGCGATTGGCCGGCCACAAGAGCGCGAGCCAGATGGAACGATATAGCCACGCCGACAAGGTAGTCGACTTCACTGATGCCCGCGAGAAGATGGCCGCAGCACTGGCCCCGAAGCCCTTGAGGGCCGGGGGCGCCTCATGAACGCGATGCTATTGTTCGCCACAGTCTTCGATCGCCCTCGCGAGCCACGGAGCGAAGCCTACAGGCAAGGCGCATGGGCCGCCATGCAGCGCGTAGCCACTCACGACACCTCGAGGCCTGCCGCCTGCCCCTACGGGCCCGGCACGGCCCAACGTGACGCATGGCTCGCGGGATACGATGAAGGCCGCCGCGAGGCTCGTGCAGCGGAGGTGTCGACCCGGCATGATTTTTCCGAGGAATCGGAAGAATAACTCCCGACCTAAACTAGACTTAGTGCGTATCTCCGCCGCCTGCCGCACCTCCCCGCGGTAGGCGGCTTTTCTTTGTCGGTTGAAACTACCAAGTGTTGGTAATTTGCCAGCCCATATCGGCAACAATTGCCGATATCGTTTCGCTTATTGAAACGAAATTAGTCATTGTGAATAATTTGCAACAGTTGCAACTTTCATGAGCGGCCCCAAACTTTCATCATATGAAACTATCCAATGTGGATAATTTGACCATCACTCCGCCGGCCCAAACTTACGACAGTCGTAAATTTGCCCGGCCTCAAAATCGACAATGTGTCGAATTTGACCGAAGCCTACGCCCTCGTCGACCGTCACTAGGTAGTGCAGCAAGTTACGTCTATGTCATATTTCATTATAGGCCAAAGCGATACCGAATAGACCGATCGCCGATTGCGCCAAAGTTGCACCAAGATGATATTTCGGCCCAGTTGCGCATGAAATAATTACGATTTTCACTATTATCTTCTTGACGCCACTATTGCCTTGTATTATCATCGCTATCGGTACGTTTCGAGCGTCGTGAGGACGCACGGAGGGCGGCATGGTTTACTTAGACATAATTCGTAGGAGTGTCATACTCCGAAACGTTTACTCGAAAGAGAAGCGCCAGTCCTCACCCTGAAAACGGGGCGAGCTGGCGCTTTTTGCTTTGTGGAGGTTCTAGGCTCGCCTGAGCGCGAGAATCGAGCGTCGTGACGACGCACGGACGGGCCCGTCGTGAGACGGCCCATGGAGGATTTTATGGAAGGGAAAGGAAAGTTGGTTTCGATCGGCGAGGCGGCGCTACGGCTGGGCATCAGCAAAATCACGTGCTACAGGTGGGCGGAGGCCGGCACACTGCCGTCGACGAAGCTGGGCGCGCGGAGGTTGATCGCCGAAGCGACGATTGACCGCCTCATCGCGGAAGCCACGCGCGAGGGGGTTTAAGATGATCGCCCAGCCAACCACGGGGGCGAGCGTCCTAGAATCTCTCCGCCCAGAACTCGAAAAAGCATTCAGGGATATTCCAGCTTTCGGTGAAGTGGGCTTCCGGGTCTTTTTCAATGAGGGCCTGCCCGTCCGAGTCGAGTATTCCGCCGCCCTGTCGAAGCGCCTGCCACCGAAGGCGGCCCGATCGTGAAATTACCTACTAGTGGCGAATTTGACATTGCCGTAGGGGCCTACCGTATCGACCTAGGGGCGACACTCACCGGGCTGGGCGCCGATGCTCCGCCAGAATACCATGAACGCGCGCGACGACTCCGCGAGGGTAGGCTGTCGGCCTCCGACCTCGTTCTCTTCTATAAGATAGCCGCCCGATGGAAAAACGATGATGGATGCGGGCCCGGCACGGCCGCAATCGGAGATGCCAAAGGGGCGACCGCTCAAGGCATTGCCGAGATTCTCGCGCGTACAATGGCCTTCGGCCCGGAGCCGGCCCACAAGTACGGACAGGGCGAGGTCGACGCAGCTGTCGCGGAGCTGGCGGCCGAAGAATCGGCAAAGGCGATGCTCGCGAGTTGCGGCATAGTCACCGCCGCACATCTAGGGAACATGGTTTTCGCTCCGATCAACTGGGCCGTGCCGGGTCTTGTCGCCGAAGGCCTGTCGATGCTCTCAGGGCCTCCGAAAGCTGGAAAAAGTTGGTTGTCACTCGGCCTCTTGCTCGCGGTAGCCACGGGAGGGACGGCACTGGGGCGAATCGATACTGTCGCGGGAAGGTGCTTGTATCTTTCCTTCGAAGACCATCATAGAAGGCTACAGGATCGCCTAGAGCGGCTTGGATCGGCCTTCCCTCGGAACCTTGAAATACTCACCGCCCTACCCAAAGGAAAGACTCTTGCCGATTTTCTCGGCGCCTACCTGCTACTGAACGAAGACGTCAAGCTCATCGTGGTTGACACTTTGGGAAAAGGTATCCGATGCGACCTTAACGATTATGACAAGGTACAGGCGGTCTTAGAACCGCTCCAACGAATCGCCCTCGAAAAGCACGTCGGCATACTTCTAATCCATCACACAAAGAAGGGAGACAGGGAAGGGGGCGGCGACGTCTTCGATTCCAGCCTAGGTTCGCAAGGGATTCTTGGCGCCATGGACGGGGCGATGATTCTTGAGCGTCAACGAGGCGAAGACAAGGCCGTGCTGCACGTCGTGGGCCGTGACGTACCTGATGCCGCCCATGCCCTCGCCCTCGACTCCGCCACGATGGCATGGACGCTTACCGACGAAAGCCCTGCTGAGATTAGGACAGGCCCTGAGCGGAGAGCGATAGTTGATTTACTGAAGGCCTCCGCGAGGCCCCTGAAGACGGGCGAGATTGCATCAGCTATCGGCCGAAGTAGCAGCACGGCCAGTGAACATCTAAAAGCCCTATTCGAGGCTGGCATAGTTGCAAAAAGCGGATATGGCGCATGGCTTTATAGGGGAAGCCCTTCGGGAGTCACCGAAAGTACCGAAACCTCCGAAAGTAGCAGGCCAGCCGAAAGTGAAACCCCACCGAAAGTACCGAAACCTCCGAAAGTACCAGCTACGTCTACCGAAAGTCTAACTTTCGGAGATTCGGTACTTTCGGTCAAACCCTCAACTTTCGGAGATTCGGCACTTTCGGTCAGTTCTGAGAATCTCTCTATAGAAGAGTCTCATAAGACTCCTCTCGAAATATGGTAGCTATTTGAATACCTATATAGAGGCGGTTACCAAAGATTGCCTTTATATAGAAAGAAATTGCGACAGGCTGGCGGCACCAATTTCCCCAGCCTGTTACCAAGGAGGTAATCCTATGAGGGATTCATCGATTTTCGAGCAACTTCGGCGTGATGGATCGCTTCGGCAAGCCGAGCCTCCGCCACGGGGGCAGGGCCGCGAGTCGAGCCCCGAAAGCCTCCTACCTGCTGGCCAACGTTGTCCAGGGGACGGACAGAAAAGTCCGCCGCGTGGCCGAGGGCGGCCGGCCGGCGCGAAGAGCAAGGGCGATAGCCGCGAGGGCAAGGCGAGCGGCAGGCACCCGTCGCCGGAGACTATCGAGCAACTAAGGATGGTCGCCTTGGACGTTGTGGCAGGCCATATGCCGCTCGCGTTCAAGTGGCTGGACGATAGGGTATTGGACACGATCGAGCGCGAGCTTGACCGCGAGTTTCGGACAATTCTGTCCAAAAGTTTTTGACCGTCGGGAGACGGACAGGGAGGTTTTTATGTGGATTGATTCACCGGATTCTGAATGGGGGCCGAGTCTTTCTATGCCGGAACGGGCCGCGATGCTTCGACGGCTGGAAGCTGACGCCGTTGCACGCGGAACGACCTATTCGCAGGAGGGCGAGGCATTCTTCCGAATGATGTACGATCGCTTTCCTAAGTATGCAAGCGCTTCGGCGCAGGGAGGAAAAAATGGACGTAGTTGAAGCAATTGGCGAGATTCGCAGGGAATTAGGCTTAAAGCCATGGGAAGCCGTCATTTTCGACGGCGAACCAACCATGATGCGCGATCTTCCGCGAATCGACATGCTCGAGTGCCAGACTCTCGAGATTTTCGAGCGGCTGGGTAAGATCGAGGCGCAACTTCGGGCCTGCGTTTCGCTTATCGAAAACATGCACAAACCCGACCTAGAGCCAGCCGAAGGGCCGCCAAAGGCCATTTTCTGATCAATTAAGCGGGTTTACTGTGCGATTTATGCGCCGTCGGGTAGGGTTGTCCAGCCCGGCGGATTGTGCCCGACGGCGCATGTTCTGAGAAATGGAGGTAGTGAAATGATCGAACTCGCCGACGTAAAGCGAAAGACCCCTAGGCTTAGCTTGGATACGCCACTGAATGCCCGCAAGGCGCTAGGTCGCTTAATCCGGCTTCGGTATCAAGGGAAGATTGAATCCGAAATGTTTCGCGACATCGTTTACGGATTCTCGAGTCTTATCAATTATGACAAGCTTCTCGCAGACCTGAGAATCGAGGAACGCCTGACCGCGATTGAAAACCGCACTGCCGCGAGGGAGGCCTCCCGGTGAAGCTACAGAAAAGCCGTATCGATCGCATCGACAAGGCCACCGCGAAAATACAGTACCGTGATGGCCTGCCGCCAATTCTCGAAATCGAAGACGGCCCCGATACCGAGGAACGAATCGCCAGCTATCGGCGTCAACTCGTGGCGGATGGCTGGGATCCAAACTTGCCGCCACTGGTCATAATTTCCCCGCGCGATGACGACGATTTTTTGCCTTCCGGTAACGTAGTCAGTCAATCGGCGCAGGTCGAAACGGATTCACCCTTATTTTGAAGGGCAGAAATGATGATGGCAACTAGCTACTGTTGCTAAGGAGTGTGAGAAATGAAAGTTGAATTGACAATCCCTTCGGGGCCGCTCGCAAGCCGCATGCTCGCCCGCCAGCCGATCGAACAGTGGCTTGTGGCGGCCCGGCAGGCCGACGGCACACTGACGGCCATCGATAACGGCTCGCCTGTCCCCGAGCATGAAGCCGCCTATCTCGAAAATGACCCGACGAAGCTGCTCGTCGTGTTGTCCGAAGCTGGCGCCCAGTCGGCGCCTGAGAAGCCCGTGGCGCAAAAGACCGAACCTATCGTTCGGCGAAGGAACTAATGATGAAGTATAATCGTGCACTGGCCGAAGCCCTCGCGCGGGGCGAAGTGGCCATCGATAGCAAGTGGAAGGGTCTTTTCGACTCCGCGAAGGCGATCGAGACGAAATACCGGGCGCGAATCGCCGAAGGGTACTTGCCGGCCAAAGTGCGGTCGACCGCAATGAACGACCTCGCGGCCCTGTCCGCCACAATCGCGACGCAGCGCCAGAAGGAAGCCGCAATCCTCAGACAGCGTGCCGTGGCCCGCCGCGAGGCCGTGGCCTCCGAACGGCGCAATCACCCTGAAGCCGCCATGCTCGCCCTTCGCGAGGCGGAGCTGGCAATCGGCATCTTGTCGAATGGGGAACGGGCTTCCGCTGCACTGGGCTTTGCTGAGGGGAAGGTCGGTCTTTCTCGTGAAATGGCTTTGGTTCTTGGATCGAGCCTCCCCGAAGGCTCCGCACGCGAGGCGCTGGCTGGAAAGATTCGCCGTGACAACCTCCTCGACCCGACGGGGGGCGATAGTGAAGCACGTGCCCTCGACTCCCTTGCGGAGGCGATCGAATCGGCCCCCGGCCAGATCGAGGCGACACGGACAAGCTCGCGTGGTGGCGAACCGGAGAGTATGCGCGTCGACCTCGCCGCCCTCATCGACCTCGAAAGCGAAGTGGCCTGAGCTGCATTCTCCCGGCCCATGGCCTGCCCTCTCCCTTCGCGGGGGAGGGCTTTTTTATGTCGGTCGACCATGCCAGTACTGGCAAGGTGAAACTCGAGTTGTAGGCAAGCTACAAAAAGTTTTGTAGGTCGACCTCCCAAAAATCTGTAGGTACAACAGGTTAGACGAAACCGATTTCGTGTTACTGCCGCGTTAACCTTTTCACTTGCAAAGTGGGATAAAGCGCGCTATACCTATACTAGATTAAAGGGAAGCTTTGAGCTTGCCCATCACGAATTAGGCATGGTAACGCAAGGCCTGATAACGCGGTGAAAATGCCCGTTTTTTGATTAGAGTTCTAATCAGATATGGACGAAATTGGGACGCTCGAGGCCATCGAGGCCATGGACAGGATAGCCAGCGCCTGGCGCCGTCGAGCCGGCGAACGTCTGCGCCCCTTTGGGATTACCCTTGCCCAGTATGAACTTATCCGTCACTTGCGTAGGCACGGCGGGCTCTGGCTTTCGGTTGCGGCGGCGGAACTCGACTGGGATCGGCCGACGATGTCGGTGGTGGCCGCCGCTTGTCTCGGCTCGGGCTGGATCAAGCGCCACCGCCTCGTGCATGACCGGCGGACCGCTCGAATCGAACTCACGGGTCAGGGGGAGGAGCTTCTCGACCGCATCGAGGCGGTCAGGCCCTTTGCCGAGGCGAGTTTTGGCGATCCCTTCGATGTGATCGGCTCGGAGGAGCGCTCGATGATGATGCGGCTGCTCGACCGGGTTGCGCGGCGGGCCGGGGACATCTGGGCGAGGTGAGGGAAGAGCGAAAGGATTCTTGCGTCTGGGCCGCTCACGGTTCCTGCGAGAAAACTAGCCTGGCTTGCCCACGGGGGGCTTCGGGCCGTATTCTTGGCTTATGTCATCGCATACTGTCTCGTTGTACTCCGATTCCGACATCCTCGTCGTCGACAAGGCGGCGGGTATTTTGACCATCGCCGATCGCTGGGATCCGGTGGCGCCAACAATCTTCGAGGAACTGGGGCGGAGTCTCGGGGAGGCCGAGGCGAAGAACCTCCTCGTCGTCCACCGCCTCGACAAGGACACGTCGGGTCTCCTCGTCCTGGCGAAAAACGCCGAGACGCACAAGGTTCTTTCCAAGGCCTTCGAGTCGAGGGAGGTGGTCAAGGTCTACCACGCCCTCGTCCGGGGCGAGCCTGAATGGAAGGAAACGCTCTGCGACTACCCGCTTCGGCCCGATGGCGACAAGCTTCACCGCACCATCATCGATGCGGGGCACGGAAAGCCTTCGGCCTCGGAATTTCGGCTCATCGCCTCTTTCGGGCCCTACAGTCTCATCGAGGCGAGGCCACGGACGGGTCGCACGCATCAGATTCGCGTGCACCTGGCGGCCCTGGGTTTTCCCATCGTGGCCGATCCTCTGTACGGCGATGGCAAGGCCCTCTATCTTTCGTCCTTCAAGAAGAAGTGGCGCGGCGACGAATACGCGGAGAGGCCCCTTATGGCCAGGACGGCTCTCCACGCCCGGTCCCTCGCCTTTGCCCATCCTCGCGGCGGCGAGGCTCTGAGTTTCGAGGCGCCCTATCCCAAGGATTTCAAGGCAAGCGTGGCTCAGTTGGAGAAGCGATGACGGGAATCCGGAATGCCTTTTCGGCCGGTCCCTCCTTTCGACTCGCCTTGGTGGCCATTATCGGGGTTGCGGCTTTGGTTTCGTCCTGTTCGAAGGCTCCTTCGGGCGGCGCTCCCGAAGAGGTGATCGCCGCCGAGTCCTTTCTCGCCGACATTCTCCGAAATGTGGCCGGCGATCGTCTGGTCATCGGAACTCTCGTGCCGCCCGATACCGATCCGCACGAGTTTCAGCCCAGACCCATGGACTTCGCGCGCATCCGCGGGGCCAAGGCCTTTTTCGTGGCAGGCGCCGGCTACGAGGCTTGGCTCGCCTCTTCCGCCGGGGCCCTGGAAGGTGTCGACATGGTGTCCGTGTTCAAGGACGACGGCTCCGGCGACCCGCATTTCTGGACCGATCCGCGCAATACGGTCGCCGCCCTCGACGGCATCGTGGCAGCCTTGTCGAAGCTAAAACCCGAGGCCGGGGCTGTCTTCGCGGCCAACGCCAAGGGCTATGCGGCCTCGCTTTCGGAGCTCGACGCGCGGATCCGTGCCCGGTTCGCGAGTCTGCCCGCGTCGAGGCGACTCCTCCTCACCAACCACGACGCCCTCGGCCATTTCGCGGCAGCCTACGGTTTCAAGGTTATCGGGACGGTCTTGCCGGGGAGCAGCACAGAGGCCGCCCCCTCGGCCAAGGGATTATCGCAATTGATACTAGCTATCAGGAAGACCGGGGTGCCGGCGATCTTCCTCGATGTCGGGGAAAATCGCGTCCTCGCCCAGACTGTCGCGAGCGAAACCGGGGTCAAGGTGGTCACCGATCTCTACATCGAAGGCACCTCGGCGGCCGACGGTCCGGCGCCCACCTACATTGCCATGCTCGACCACGACGCGGAGGCGATCGCCGATGCGCTCAAATAGGCACGAGGCCGACATACCCGCCGGCGCCGAGCCCGCGCGGCTGGATGTCGAGGGCGTAGAGGTCGGCTACGAGGGGCGCATGGTCCTCTCGGGCCTGACCTTCCGGCTGGAGCACGGTACGAGGGCCGCCGTCGTCGGGCCCAATGGCGCCGGAAAATCGACGCTCTTCAAGGCCCTCGTGGGGTTGCTTCCGCTCCGGTCGGGTCGCATTCTCATCCACGGCCTGCCCCTCGGCTCGCACCTGGATTGCGTCGCATACATCCCGCAGCGCGAGAACGTGGACTGGAATTTTCCCGTGACGGTGCGCGACGTCGTGACGATGGGCCGCTACGGGCATCTCCACTGGCTCCAGAGGCCCGGCAAGCGCGACCGGGCCCTGGTCGACGAGAGTCTCGAAAGGATGGGCATCGCCGACCTCGCCTCGCGCTCGATCAACGAGCTGTCGGGCGGCCAGCAACAGCGCGTTTTCCTCGCGCGGGCCCTGGCTCAGGAGCCTCACATCTTCCTCATGGACGAGCCCTTTAACGGGGTTGATCGCGTCACCCAGGACGCCACGCTGGACCTCCTCGATCATCTTCGCGAGAAAGACGTAACTGTGTTGATCTCGACGCACGATCTCAATCTCGCCGCGACGCGCTTCGACAAGGTCCTGCTGCTCAATCGGGCTCTGGTGGCCTACGGTCCGGCGGACGAGGTGCTCGGCGAGGAAAATCTGGTCCGGGCCTTCGGCTCCTCCCTCCTCGTCAAGGCGGGCGCCACGCTCCTCGTCGACGAATGCTGCCCCGATGGGCGCATGGACTGCGACGACCGCGACGGACGGGACGGCCACCTCCACGAGGAGCCTTCGGCCCGGGCGAGTCCGGATCTCGGCATTACCAGGAAGGGTCGCAAAAATCAGGGGAGGTCGGCATGATTCATCTCCTCCTCGATCCCCTCCAGTTCGCCTTCATGCAACGCGGCCTCGTCGCGGCCGTACTCGTCGGCGTGATCTGCGCGGTGATGGGCACCTGGGTGATCCTCCGGGGCATGGCCTTTCTCGGCGACGCCATGGCCCACGCGATTCTGCCCGGCGTGGCCATCGCATGGATTCTTGGCGGCAACATTCTCATCGGCGCCCTGGTCGCGGCCATCGCCGTGGCCCTGGGCATCGGCGTGCTTTCGAAGGGAGGCACGGTCAAGGAGGATACGGCCATCGGAATTCTTTTCGCGGCCGCCCTGGCCCTCGGCGTCGCGATCATGAGTTCGATTCGTACCTATGCTGCCGATCTTTCGCACCTCCTGTTCGGCAATGTCCTGGGCGTTAGCGACAAGGACCTCCTCCTCACTGCCATCGTCGGCGCCGTCGTCCTCATCGTCATCGTGCTTTTTTGGAAGCCACTTCTCGTGCTTTCCTTCGACCCGGTGTTGGCGACCACCCTCAGGCTGAATACGGGCTTTCTCCGCAATCTCATGTTGGTCCTCCTCGCGCTGACCGTGGTCGTCTCCTTGCAGACCGTCGGGGTCGGCCTGGCGGCGGCCATGCTCATCACGCCGGCCGCCACGGCCTTTCTGCTCGTTCGGCGCCTCGTGCCGATGATGCTGGTTGCGGCGGCGATCGGCGCGGCCTCGGCCGTCATCGGGCTCTACGCGAGCTGGTGGCTCAATATCGTATCGGGTTCGGCCATCGTCATAGTCGCGACGCTCTTCTTCCTCCTGGCCTTCGCCTTTTCGCCGCGCCGCGGCGCCCTCGCGAAGCGATGATGGCGCGCCATGGCTTCTTTTCGGGCACATTCGGCAGGGGAGGGCGTGGTCGCCGCGGCGCAGGCGCTTGCGCCGCGGCCCGCGCAGGTGCTCGCGCAGGCGCTTGCGCAGGCGCTCGCGCCGGGGCCCGCAGGCTTGACGGCAGGCCTCTTCCATCGTAGCGTAGTCCGGTGAGTCATATGCGCGTCATCTGCGCCGTCGGCAACCCCGCCGAGGGCGAGGCTATCGGGGCCCTCCTGACGAAGGAAATCGCCGGCTGCCTCGTGTCCTTTCCCGGCTCCATCACCGAAATCGAAGGTCTGCATTCAGAAAACAAGGCCGACGTCATCATCACGGATTTCAGC
>JAJXVS010000285.1 GCA_021782015.1 bacterium
GTCCATCGAGGTCGACGCGCCGGCGAGCGACTCCGCCGAGGCGGCGAGTTCCTCCGAGGCCGCTGCATTTTTCTGGATGGTCTCGTTGAGCTGGGCGAGGGCCACCTCGATCTGGCCCGTGCCGACCTCCTGCTCGCGGCTGGCCGCGCTGATCTCGCCGACGAGGACCGAGGTGCGACGCATGATGGGAGTGAGCTTCGACAGGGATGCTGCCGCCCTGTCGGCCTTGCCGACCATATCTACCGTGATGTCCCGGATTTCCTCGGCGGAGCTCTTGCTCCGCTCGGCGAGCTTGCGCACCTCTTGGGCGACGACGGCGAAGCCCTTGCCCGACTCGCCGGCCCGCGCGGCCTCGATGGCGGCGTTGAGGGCGAGCATGTTCGTCTGACGGGCGATCTCCTCGATCACGCTGACGCGTTGAGCAATGAGGCGCATCGCCTCTGTGGCTTCCTTGACCGCGCGGTCGCCGATTTCGGTTTCGCGCGAAGCCTCGGCGGCGATCCGTTCCGATTCGGCGGCGTTGGAAGCGTTGTTGCGCGTCGTGGCGGCGAGCTCCTCCACCGAGGCCGAGACCTCCTCGGCCACGGCCGATTGACGGTTGGCCGCCTCGGCAATGCCACCCGCCGCGGCTCGGAACTCCTCGCTGCCCTTCGCCACCTTGTCCGCCGATTCCCTCACCGAGGCGAGGAGTGAGGCGAGGTCATCGCGCATCGTGGCAAGATTGGCGACGAGGAGACCCGTCTCGTCCTTGCGCGCGGCGAGGGCTTTGTCGAACTCGACGGCCAGATTGCCGGAGGCGATTTCCTTCACGCGTCCGACGGCATGGAGGAGGGGACGGGCGAGGCGCCGGCCGAAGGCGACTGACGCGATCGAAAAGACTATGAGCATGAGAATGCCCACGACAAGTACGGCGAGGAGGGTTCTGCGTGTCGCCTCGATTGTCGCGATCTTTTCTCTCGTCGCGGCAGCGTCGATTGTATCGATGTAATTGCCTGTTCCGATGACCCAATTGAAGGCAGGGACATACAGGCTATAGCCGCGTTTCGGAAGGGCTTCCTTCTGTCCCGCCCGAGGGAACCAGTAATCGGTGTAGCCGCCGCCCGCCATCCCCGCGGCGATGATGGCCTTCACGAGCTCGAACCCCTTGACGTCCTTCATGCCATAGCGGTTTTTGCCTTCTGAGGCCTTGTTGCCAAGGAGGACCTTGTTGTCGCCTGTCGGGGTATCGGCCCAGAAATAGCCATCTTTTCCATAGCGGGCCTCGCGCAGCAGGGTCTCGGCGAGGCTTTCGGCCTGAGCGCTCGAAAGCTGACCCTGGTCGCGGAGGGCCCCGAGCCGCCCAAGGACGGAGGCGGCGATTTCGATTTCTTCCCTGATTTTGAGGTCATAATCCGCCCGGAGGCTGGATTCGAAGGTGTCGATCTGCGCCTTTGTCTGATTATCAAGGGCCAGGACGAAGACGAGCACCAACACGGCCGCAACCACGATTCCCACCGTCAGGGCGAGGGCGATTATTTTTGTCGTAATGCTCTGCATCTTGGCCTCCCTCCGGGATTTTGCAACAAGCTTCGTGACAGAATGGCAATTTCATCTGACGAAATGAAGTTTCATCATGCGAACTTGACATATGCTGTCCGTATGCTACAATAATTTTGGTGTTTCGCATGCCATTTGGCAATGCGGGATTTGAACGCCGATCCGCTCTTCAAACCGTATTGGGAGGAATCCAATGGTCATCCTTCTCGCAGACGCCTTCGCAGAAGACCTGCCGGGGCGGCTTTCGGCTTTTGGCGACGTCGCGACGAATCTGGCGCGCCTCGCCGAGGCTGAAATCCTCATCGTCAGGTCCAAGACCAAGGTAGACAAGGCGATGATCGACAAGGCGCCGAAGCTTCGTTACATCATCCGGGGCGGGGTGGGCGTCGATACCATCGATGTCGACTACGCGAAATCGAAGGGCGTCGAGGTGGACAACACACCGGAGGCTTCGAGCGTAGCGGTCGCCGAGCTGGCCTTCGCGATGATGATCGCCATGCCTTCGCATCTTGTCGAAGCCGATGTCTCGATGAAACAGGGCAAGTGGCTCAAGAAAGATTTCGAGCGGAGCGAGCTGATGGGCAAGACCCTCGGCCTGATCGGGATCGGACGCATCGCCCGGGAATTGGCCGTCCGGGCCAGGGCCTTCGGCATGCATGCGATAGCTCACGATCGCTTCGTCAGTTCCTGTTCCGATGTCGATGACCTCTGCGACCTGGATGGCTTATACGCGCGTGCCGACTACATCTCCCTCCACGTGCCGCTTACGAGCGAGACGCAGGGCATGATCGACTCGAAGGCAATCGCGAAAATGAAGAAGGGCGTGTACCTCGTCAACACCTGTCGCGGCCAGGTCATCGTCGAGGAAGACGTGGCGCAGGCCCTCAACGACGGCCGTCTTGGGGGCTACGCCGCTGATGTGTATCTGAAGGAGCCGCCAGAGGGCTCGCCCCTTCTCACCGCGCCGCGCGTCATCCTGACACCGCACCTGGGCGCCTCCACGGGGGAGAATCTCCTCCGCCTGGGCGATTCGATCGTCACCCGCGTCGCGAAGTTCGCGGGCAAATGAAGGAGTAGTTGCCATGAAACGAGTGATCAACTTTTCGGCTGGACCGGCGGCCATCCCCGTCGAGGTCCTGGAGCAGGCGCGGGACGAAATGCTCGACTGGCAGGGCACGGGCTGCTCCGTCATGGAGGTGTCGCATCGCGGCAAGGAGTACGACGCGCTCCACCACGGGGCGATGGATCTCTTCCGCGAACTCGCAGGCATGGGGCCCGAGTGGAAGATACTCTTCACCACTGGCGGCGCCTCGACCCAGTTCCTCATGCTTCCGATGAACTATCTCGGCACCGCAGGTGCCGCGGGCGCCGCAGGTGCCGCGGGCGCGGTGAGCGAGGGCAGGCAAGCCGATTATATCAATACGGGCAATTGGTCGAAGGCCGCCATCAAGGAAGCGAAGCGCTTCGGCACGATCACCCAGCCGGCCAACATGGAGCGGGAGGGCGGTGCGCCCAACGCGATTCCCAAGCAGGGGGACCTCAAGCTCAATCCTGCGGCGGAGTATGTGCACTACACGAGCAACAACACCATCGAGGGCACCGAGTTCCACTACACGCCGGATCCGAAGGGAAAGCCCCTCGTCGCCGACATGTCCAGCGATATCTTCAGCCGGCCGATGGAGTTCAACAAGCACTCCCTGGTCTACGCCGGCGCCCAGAAGAACCTCGGTCCCTCCGGTGTCACCGTCGTCGCCGTCAAGGAGGACTTCCTCGCCAAGGCGAAAGAAGACCTACCTACGATGATGTCGTACAAAATCTTCAACGAGCATGACTCGATGTTCAACACCCCGCCCTGCTTCTCGATCTACATCCTCGATCTCGTGTTGCGCTGGCTCAAGAAGAACGGCGGCCTGGAGGCCATGGGCAAGGTGAACGACGCGAAGCAGAAGGCCCTGTATTCGGCCATCGACGGGTCGGGCGGCTACTATTCCTGCCCGGTCGCGCCAGGAGATCGCTCGTGGATGAACATCGTCTTCAAGCTCCCCAAGCCCGAGCTCGATGACAAGTTCGTCAAGGACGCCAAGGCCGCCGGCATTGTCCAGGTCAAGGGCTACCGCACCGTCGGCGGCATCAGGCTTTCGGCCTATAACGCGGTCAATCTCGATGCCGTGAAAACCACCGTGCAATTCATGGAAGATTTCCGGAAGAAGAACGGATAGGGCCGGTAGATCAGGGCCGCAACCGCCTCCTGGTTGCGGCCAGGCTCGCTTGCCTGCCAAGGGGAGGGCCGTCGAGCCTTCTGGAACCCACGCCGGCCTAGGGCGAGGCCGTAGCGCCAAGACTGCCGGCAGGTCCGACAGCCACCAGGGTCCTACGGTCGCCATCGTGGACGGACAAGACCGCGCCAGCGCCGCACCAGGACGGCGCGATCGCCTTATGATACCAATGGTAATAAATATGAAGGCGTCCTCGTGATTTCGCGAGCCATGTTTGATTTAGGATTTCCGGCCCGATAGTAGCTGTTCGCGCGATGGCCAAGAAGGTAACACGCATCGAAGCTCACGCCTATGTCGCCTGCACGACCACCCAGGGCTTGCCCGAGATGTCTGGAGGAATCGAGTATCGCATCCCCTTCCGGCACTGAGGAGCGGCGTGAACGCGCTGCTCGACAATGCACCGCTCACGGCTGGGACCCAGGTCAACCGGATCAGACTCACTGCTCAGACATTTTCATCGCCAAGACTGCCAACCCGGGAGTCGAACTTCCCTGCACGCTCAATTCAGGCGGCTTCGGCTACACCCCCGCCTTCCTCGAAGCCGGCACCTATGATCTGGCAATCTACGACACGACGGCCGCTTCGGTGGTCAGCGCTCCGACCTCCTTCAGTCCGACGCCGATCTACACCGGCGTGACTGTCCTGAGCGCGAAGGACACAACTGAAAATATCAGCCTGCCCTGAGTCGAGTTCATCCAGGCTCCAGATCGCCGTCCCTACAGGGCTGCGAGCAGGGTCGCCGCCCTTTCCTTGAGGGCGGCCATGTCCTTCCGCGTCCTCAGCACGAAGGGATTGCGCTCGGCCGTTCCGACGACGGCATCCTGTTCCGATTGGCTCCGATAGGTTGA
>JAJXVS010000027.1 GCA_021782015.1 bacterium
TCATCGCACTGGTTCTCATTGTGCTGGCAATTTTCATGGCTGTCACGTGGAATGTTCTCGGAAAAATCGGAAAGGAAAGCCTGGGCACCCGGCGTTTCCTGGAGCTTTGGCTTTCGACGAAGGCAGATTGCATCGCCCTGATCGCCGCCCAGGGCAGCATTCCGACGAAGGTGGTCCTCGACGAACTCGGCCAATGCGACACTCTCTTCCGCGCGATTGCTGAAGAAGGCATGGTCGATGCCGCGGCCAGACTCACAAGCGGACGCATCACCGAGTTGACTCCCCTATGGGTCACGTTGCGCGACTCGCTTCGTTCCTCTTCGGCCTTCCAGGGCCAGAGGACGAGCGACGCCGCCGACAAGGTCGAAGCCCTCCTCACCCTGTCGGCGAAATTCGATGCGCTCCTCCGCGCCAGGCTCATATCGATCGGCACTATGGAAGCTGGGCAAAATCGAGCTTTCATAACTCTCTTCATATCAATGCTGGCTGCCATGCTGGCCCTCATGGTGGGCAGTTCCCTTTTGGCCATCGCGGCGACCCGCGATCGCGCGGGCAAAATGCGCCTCGAGGAACTCATGGGCGCGACCTTTGCCGCCCAGGAAAAGGAGCGAAGCCGCTTCGCCCTCGACCTGCACGATTCCGTGGCCCAGGATCTGGCCGTCAGCCTCATGGCCGCGAGGCGACTCCCGGAGGATGGGGCGGGCAGCAAGGAACTTGCCACCTCCTCGCTCCAAAGGGCCATCGATTCCATCAGGCGGATCGCATGGGATATGCGAATGCCCGAGCTCGGTCGATTCGGCTTCCGCGGAGCCGCTCTCGACCTCGTAGAAGGTTTCGCGCGCCGGGAAGGCCTCGGCATCACCATCAAAGCCAATGAGTACGATTCCAACGGCCCAAGCCCGGAAATCTCGGCCCATCTCTATCGGATCCTCCAGGAAGCCCTCGCCAATATCCGCAAGCATTCGCACGCGTCCCGGCTGCAGGTGATGCTCTCCGAGGGCGATGGCCGTTACCGGATTTCCATCGAAGACGATGGCCTTGGTTTCGACCCACAGACCTCCAACGACCATGATCGAGGCCCGGCCCACCTGGGTATTGCCGGCATGAAAGAAAGGGCGCGGCTTGCCGGAGGCAGTCTCGAAATCACCTCGACGCCGGGACAGGGCACCAGACTCCGCGTGGAGGTGCCCCTTGCATGATACGGATACGCCCACTTGCGTGTTCATCATCGACGATCATCCCTCGGTAAGACAGGGCTACAAAATGATGGCCGAGGCCACGGAGCGCTACACGGTCGTCGGCCTGGCCGAGTCGACGGAGGAAGCGAAGTCCCTGCTCCCCTCCCTCGCGACCGAAGGCAAGGCGCCTTCCATTATCATCGTCGATATCAACCTCAAGGGGCAGAGCGGCATCGATTTCGTCCGCGAGCTTCGACGCGAGAACGACGATGGACCGGCCTGTATCGTCATCAGCATGTCCATCCGCGCTGAGACTATCATGGATGCCCTGGCGGCCGGCGCCCGCGGCTACCTCGGCAAGGACCAGGACGACGTGTCTGTGATCCGCGTCCTCGACGCCGTGACCAGGGGAGACTACGGCCTGGTCGGCAGCGTCCTCGAAGCCTTCGTTGTCGGGAGCGTTCATCTCTTCGAAGCCAGGGTCGGCCTCGAACGTTCCCGCTATGAAAGCCTCACCCCCCGCGAAAAGGAGGTGTTCCGCCTCCTGGCCATGGATCGCGAACACGACGTCATCGCCATCGCCCTCGACCTCTCGCCCAAGACCATCGACAACCTGCGTTCTTCAATTTTAAGCAAACTGGGAGTCCACGACCGACTCGATCTCTATCGCTATGCCATGAAAATTGGCCTCATCGAGGAATAGAGAGACCTGCCCGACCTCAGAAGCCTTGGCTAAACCTCGGATCGGGGCCCCGGCTTGCTTTTTTCGCATCATTTGCCGATAGTTAAGGCATGGACATTGCAGCTTTGAGCACCCAGCTTTCCCAGACGAAACTTGCCGACCAAGTCGGAACCACCATGCTTTCAAAGGGCCTCAAAACGGCCGAAGAGCAGGGAGCGGAAGTTCTTAAAATGCTCGGATCGGCCGCACCTCTCGCATCGGGAACCGGACAGACCATCGATTTGCTCGCCTGAGGATACCGAGAAAAGCTTCTCCCCACCTCCCTTTGCCTCATATCGCAACAAGCTTCGTGACACTCAGCAAGCCGCAACAAGCTTCGTGACACTCAGGTAGTATAGCCTTATAGGCGCATTCGATTTGATCCATTGGATTATTGAGACAAATGCCTCATCGGGCCACACTTCCCGCGCCAAGGGGGAGAGGGTGTCGACGAAGACCAGCGCGAGGGCTTTGCTCGCCAGGAACATGAAACGGCTAAGGTCGGCAATCGGCATTTCACAAGCTGTTCTGGCAGAGCGCATCGGCTGTTCGACGACCATGGTTGGCAATATCGAAATACAGAAGCGTTTCCCCTCGGCCGAAAACATCGATCGCATCGCCCATGCCTTCCAGGTAGAAGTCTTCGAGTTATTTATGGAAGATTTGCCACAGGCTCCCCGAGCCCGAGTCAATGAAGAAGTGCGTGAGCGCCTTGAACGTAGCATTCTCTCAGCCTTGGATGAGGCCCTCGATACGGGTTCCGATGCGATCGCGACCGAAGGAAGCGGAAAACTCACCCTATCCTGATTTGCGGATCGAGCCGGCTGAGGCCTAAAAAGCCGTCGGGCAGCCGGAGCGCACGACACCCTATCCTTGCAAATCGTGTCTTTTTTCGTATATAGTGCGGCATCATGGATCTTCGTACAACCCGCAATATCGGCATCATGGCGCATATCGATGCCGGCAAGACCACCACCACCGAGCGTATCCTTTATTATTCCGGCAAGACCTACCGCATCGGCGAGGTCGACGACGGCGAGGCGACGATGGACTGGATGGACCAGGAGCAGGAGCGGGGCATCACGATCCAGAGCGCCGCGACGACGACCTATTGGCGCGACCATCAGATCAACATCATCGACACGCCCGGCCACGTGGATTTCACGGCCGAGGTGGAGCGCTCCCTGCGCGTCCTCGACGGAGCCGTGGCGGTGTTCAGCGCCGTTGACGGAGTCGAGCCGCAATCGGAGACGGTCTGGCACCAGGCAGACCGCTATCATGTGCCGCGCCTGGCCTTCGTCAACAAGATGGACAGGCTCGGCTCGGACTTCGACGCGGTCCTCGAGGACATGCGAAAGAAGCTCGAGGCCAAACCAATTGCCATCAATTATCCCCTGGGCTCCGAGGGCGGCTTCGAGGGGGTGGTCGACCTCGTGACGATGGAAGAACTCCGCTTCCCCGAGGACGGCCACGAGGTTTTGCGCTCTCCCGTTTCCCCGGAGCGCCTCGAGGAGGCCAGGCGGCGCCGGGAGGCTTTGATCGACGCCCTCTCGGAACACTCCGACGAAATAACCAATTTGTACCTTGAAGGCGCCGAGGTTCCCGCCGGGCTGATCCGTCGCGAGCTGCGCGCGGCCTGTATCGCCCAACGCCTGGTACCGACCCTCGCGGGCGCGAGCAGGCGCAACATCGGTGTCCAGCCGCTGATCGACGCCGTGGTCGACTTCCTGCCCGCCCCGGACGAGGTGCCGCACGCGAAGGCCTGGAATCCGAAAAAGGAAGAGGAGGTCGACATCCCTTGCTCCTCCAAGGGCATGGCCCTCGGCCTCGTATTCAAGATCCAGAACGATCGCGAGGCCGGCCCCCTCTGCTATGTGCGCATGTATTCGGGCGCCATCAAGAACGCGAGCGTGATCTACGACATCAGCAAGAAGAAGCGCGAGCGCGTCACCCGCCTTTTGCGCATGCACGCGAACAAGAGCGAGCCCCTCGACCAGGTCGAGGCGGGCGATATCGCCGTCATCGTCGGAATGAAGAACCCCCAGACGGGCGATACGGTCGGAACGGAGGGCTGGCAGGTGCTTCTCGAAAAGATGCACTTCCCCGAGCCTGTAATTTCAGTCGCAATTGAACCTAAATCTCTCTCGGAGCGCGAGAAGCTCAAGGAAACGCTCGAGATCCTCGCGCGGGAGGACCCCACCTTCACGAGCGCCGAGAACGAGGAAACGGGGCAGCTCATCATCCGCGGCATGGGCGAGCTCCATTTGGACGTCCTTGTAACGCGGATGATCCGCGAGTTCAAGGTAGCCGCGCGGGTCGGCAACCCCCAGGTCACCTATCGCGAATCCATCACGAAGACCGTGGAGCACACTCAGCGTTTCGAAAAGGTCCTCGCCGGCAAGGAAAACGCCGCGGGCATCAAAGTGAGGATCGAACCCCTCGAGCGGGGCTCGGGAAATCGCTACACCAAGGCCTTGCGCAACCACCAGGTGCCAGACGAGATCTACGAGGCCATCGAGCGCGGCTTCACCAACGCATTCGGCTCGGGCATCCAATTCGGCTATCCCGCCGTCGACGTGGGCATCACGCTGGTCGACATCGACTACGACGAGCTTCGGGCCTCGTCCTTCGCCTTCGAAGCCTGCGCCAACATGGCCTTCGATGAGGGGGCGCGCTCGGCCGGCCCCGTGATGCTCGAACCAATTATGAAGGTCGACATCACATCGCCCAAGGAATTCGTCGGCGAGGTGATGAGCCTCGTGTCGCAGCGCGGCGGCCTCATCCACGGCTCCGACTCCAAGGCGGCCGTCGACGTGGTCCACGTCGAGGCTCCGCTGGCCGCCATGTTTGGCTTCACCACGAGCCTGCGCTCCGTAAGCCAAGGGAGAGCGGCCTTCAGCATGGAATTCAGCCACTTCGAACCGAAGAAAAACTGATGCGGCCGAGGGCCGGCACGGAGGCCGGCCTCGATGGAGACGCCGAGGTCCGGGCCCGAGCCGCAGGCACCAGCCGCGAGGTTGCGCCTCACGAAAGGAACCGGCCCGCGCTCAAAGGGGCCGGCCCCTCACTCTTTCAGTATCTCCAGCGCCAGCCGGCGAAGCCGGGGCCGATCTCGGGCTCGAACTTGACGGTGCCCGCCTTGATGGCGGCTCGGGCGTCAGAGGCTGCTCCCTTGGCGGCGAAATACCTAAGCGGCATGTCGACGACCATCCCGGCCACCATGACACCGAAGGAGGGCAGGTAGTCCGCGATGCTGTGGGCTTGCCAGGTATTTTTGATATTCACCATCGGCGATCCCAAATAGTCGAGTTTGTCGAAGCGAAGGTCCGCGGGCAAAAGGAAGTAGGCGCCCGCCATGGTGCCGCCGACGACGGCCACCTGGGCCGCGAGGAAGGCCGCGCCGCCTCCCGGATTGCCGGACATGAACTGGCCGGAGCCCGGAATCACGAAGGACATGAGGGCCGCATGATTGACGAAGGCCCTTTCGAATTCGGCCTGTCTGACCTTTTGGGCGAGGGCTGCGAGGGCCGGACCGTCCAGATCCCCCAACTTCTTGTCGCCGAGCTGGGCGGCCATGAGTTCGAGCCCGCCTCCGAGCGGATCGGCGGAAAAGAAGGGCCCGCCGGAACGAGGGCCATGGGGTGACATCTGGGCGAAGGTCGCGACGGAAGCGGCCAGGGCCAGAACGACTGCGAGTGAACGATGCATTTCTACCTCCAAGGAACAGCGCGGCTTTCCGCGATTCTCGATGGAATCTACCGCTTCCCGGACAGCTTGACCAAAGGTGTCGGCTGAACACTAAATGAACACGGAATCGATTCTCGGAGGAATCCCGAACATGAGTACCGAATCTATCTTCGCCCCATTCCGCGACAACATCGTCGGCATCGACGCCACCATGCCCCTGGCCGACGGCAAGACGGCCCCCATCGTCTACGCGGACTGGACGGCCTCTGGAAGGCTCTATCGTCCCATCGAGGACTTCATGCTTCGCGAGATCGGGCCCCTCGTCGCCAACACCCATACGGAAACGACCTACACCGGCACCGCGATGACCCGAGCCTACCACGCCGCCCGCGACATCATCAAACGCCATGTGAACGCCGGGCCAGACGATTCCCTCATCTTCACGGGTTTCGGCATGACGGCCGCCATCAACAAGCTTCAACGAATACTGGGCATCCGCATGCCCGAGGGCTGCGCCAAGAGCTGTCGCGAAGGAAAGAAGCCCCTCGTCCTCGTTACTCATATGGAACATCATTCCAACCAGATCACCTGGGAAGAGTGCGAGGTTGATCTTCGCATCATCCCCCGCGACGAGGCGACAGGGCTTCCCGATCTGGGATGGATGGAGCGCATCCTTCGCGAGAACACCGACCGCCCCCTCCTCATCGGCGCCTTCACGGGCGGCTCCAACGTCACGGGCCTCATCACACCCTACGGGAAGATGGCCGCGATCATGCATCGCCACGGCGGTCTCTGCTTTGTGGACTTCGCCGCGGCCGCCCCCTACATCGACATCGACATGCACCCCGGCCAGGCCCGCGGGTCCGACGCGTCCGGGACAGACAAGGACGAAAGCCTCGACGCGATCACCTTCTCGCCGCACAAATTCCTCGGCGGCCCGGGGAGCGCCGGCGTGCTCATTCTTCACAATTCCCTCTATCATCGCCGGGTTCCCGACCAGCCGGGCGGCGGCACGGTGGTCTGGACGACGCCCTACGGAACGCACAAATATTATGACAATATCGAGGCGCGCGAGGACGGGGGCACACCCGGCTTCCTCCAGGCCATGCGCGCCGCCCTCGCCGTCAGGGTCAAGGAAGCAATGGGAGTGTCCAGGATCCGCGAGCGCGAAAAGGAGATCGTCGACATCATCATGGAGGAATTCGCCAAGGAAAAATCGGTCATGCTCCTCGAGGGAGGCAACCTCGACCGCCTCGGCATACTCTCCTTCTACGCTCCGGGCGAACATCACAACCTCATCGTCCGCCTGCTCAACGATCGCTTCGGCGTGCAGACCCGCGGCGGGTGCAGCTGCGCGGGGACCTATGGGCACATACTCTTCAGCATTGACAAGACCAATTCCCGGCATATCACCGATCTCATCGACACGGGCGACCTCTCCGAAAAGCCGGGCTGGGTCCGCGTCTCCGTGCACCCCACGATGAGCGACGCCGAGGCCCGCCACGTTGGCCGCTCCGTCGTGGAGACCATCCGGCATTACCGCGAATGGGGCAAGGATTACGACTTCGACAAGGAGACGGGCGAGTTCCTGCCGAAAGCCCGGGCCATGGCCGGTCCCGACCTTCTCTCCGGTTTCCATCCCTTGTGATCGAATGCCCGAGGCGGGGGGCGGTCCATGATCACGCGTTCTGAAAGGGGAAGCGATCCGTCCGCGGCGGGGCCCGGCTCGACCCTTTCGGTCTCCGAATACAGCCGCGCGACGCGTCTGGCTGTCGTCGCCGGCGGTTTCGCCGCGGTCTTCCTTACCGTCTGCTCCAACCAGCCCATCACCGCCGTCTACCTCACGAACCATCTCAAGGCCTCGCCCGAGCTCCTCGGCGCCCTGTTTGGATTCATCCAGGCCACCGGAGCTCTCCAGCTCTTCTCCGTCTTCATCTACCGGGTGTTGCCGCGGCGCAAGCCATTCTTCATCGCCGCCCACCTCGTCCACAGGACCCTCGGCCTCGCGCTGGCTGCCTCGGCGCTTCTCTTCCTCGGGGGAATGCGCGGCGAGGAGGCCGCCACCTTCGCCGCGATCGGCATCGGCGTCTCCTGGATCTTCATGAGCCTCTCGACCTCCGGATGGCTCTCGTGGATGGCCGACCTCGTGCCTGAAGACGTGCGCGGATCCTTCTTCCTCAAGCGTTCGGCAGTCTACCAGACGATCGTCGTAATTTGGTTCTTCCTCGCCAACGTCGCCCTCGACCTTGTGCCCGATTCCGCCCGGTCGATAGCCTACGCCGTCATTTTCGGCGTGGGCGCCGCCGGGGGCCTCGTCGACATCCTCATCCATATCAAAATCCCCGAGCCAATCCCGCAGCGCGAGGAGGGCCGGATGAAGTTGGGCGAATTCTTGGCCCCCCTTCGCGACCGCAATTTTCTCCGCTATTCCCTGGGCATCGGCATCGCTGTCTTCGCGGTCTTCGTCGGATCGCCCTTCCAGGCGCCCCGCGTCACCGATCCCTCGCTGATCGGCGCCCCCAATGTCTGGCTCGGCATCATGACCGTCATCACCATCCTCGCCTGGGTGGCGATGGCACCCCTCTGGGGCTTCGTGATGGACCGCTACGGCCGCAAGCCGGCGGTAATCCTCGGCTGCCTCCTCGTCTCGGGCTGGGTCGCGTACTTCTTCGTCGATCATCACAATTATTCTTACCTATTGCCGATCGTCGCCCTGGTCGCCGGCTTCTTCGGCCCCGCCTTTTGGGAAGGCTCGGGTCAGCTCATGCTGACCCTCGCCCCGCCGGCCCGACGGGTCGCCTACATCGCCTGGTACAACACCATCGTGGGCCTCGTCTCGGCGGTCGGCTCGCCCCTGGGCGGCTTCCTGATCGCGGCCTTCCCGCCCGGCACCTTCGCGCAGGGCGCCCTCGCGCAGGGCGGGCTCGCGCACGGCGCCCTTGCGTCGGGGTTGCAGGCGGCCCTTTCCGGTCCGCTGGCGCGCCTCGAGGGCTTTCACCTCGCGCAGGCGACGAGTCTCGTCTCGATGGCCCTCGCCATGCTCCTCATCCGGGGGGTCCGAGAGGGACGCGAGCGGCCGGTGGCGGGCCTCATCGGCCAAATGGCGAGCGCGGGGCTTTTTCGTACCTATGCTTCCCTTCTCGATCTCAAGCGACATTCCGGCGACCCCCGCGTGGCCCGGGCCCTCAGACGCATCGACGGCGACGAGGGCGAGATGGTCATCCGCGAGGTGATCGAGCGCCTCGACGATCCTGAACCCGAGACGCGGGAGGAAGCCCTTCGCGCCCTCGCGAGGATCGGCTCCGCCGAATCGAGGCGCGCCCTTGAGACGAGGCTCGCCGATCCGGGCTGCGACCTCCGCGTCGAGGCCGCCCGGGCCCTCGGCAGGCTGGGCGACGCCGAATCGGTGTCCGCCCTCGAGACGGCCATGAAGGGAGGCGATCCGGTGCTCAGGGCAGCCTGCGCCGGCGCCATCGCCTCCTTGAGCGGCAAGGCCGACGGATCGCGCCTTGCCGCCATCCTCCGGGCCGAACGCGATCCGGCCGTCCTCGAAGCCGCGGCCCTCGGCGCCAGCGTCTGGTGCTCCGACGAAGACATGGGCGCCTCCGAACTCGTCGACGCCGCCATCGAACTCGCGGGCCGCCTCTGCTCGGCCCGCAACCGCGCCTCGCGGCTCCAGTACGCCATCGGCATCGCCAATCTCCTTGGGAAGCCCGGGGAGTTCGCCCGCCTTTCCACCGGCGGCGAAGAGTTGCGCGCGGCCAAGCGTCGCGCCATCGTCGACGCATTCGCGCTCCGCTTTGAAGAAATCCACGAGACGGGAGGCTCCCTCGCGTTAGGCGCCTCCGTCCGAGCCACAGTTTCCGACAGCGGGGTTTCCGATGCCGATAGCAAGACCACCAAGGCCCCCGCGGTTCCGGCGCTGCCCGTGGAAGCCCTTTTGACGGCCTTCGACGCGGGCGACGGCACCGCGGCCCTCGACATCGTCATCGAGGCGGGCCAGTCCCTCGTCAAGGTGATTTTCGGCGCCTTCGCGGAGGCCTCCGACATCGAACTCCTCATGCGGGCCGATGCGCGCCTCGCCTCGTGGACGGCTGTCGCGGGCGTTTCGCGGGAACGCCTGCGATTCGGAGACTTGGCGCCGCGCGCCGACGATGAGGCCGCCCTCCTCATCGCCCTTGTCGGCGCCTGGTACTTTTCCGCGGCCTGAGGGCTACCTTCCCCATAGAGTGCATAACTAGACGGATATAAAGGATAGGACGAAACCATCATGGAAGCGATCACGCATCACCACGACCGCACGAAGGGCGTCGCCGCCTTCGCCGCCTGCGCCCTCCTTTGGAGCACGGCGGGGATCTTCATCAAGCTCCTCCCCTGGAGCGCCCCCCTCATCGCCGGCATGCGCAGCCTCATCGCGAGCCTTTTCATCCTCGCCTGGCTCAAAAAACCCCGCTTCCACTGGTCCTTCGCGCAGGTGGCGGCCGGCGTCCTCAACGCCGCCACCATGTGCCTTTTCGTCTACGCCAACAAGGCCACGACCTCGGCAAATGCCATCCTCCTCCAGTACTCCGCGCCGGTCTTCACCGCGATCGCGGGTACCTTCATCCTGAAGGAAAGGCCCAAACCCGAGCAGGTGGTCGCCTTCATATTTGTGATCATCGGCATGGGCGTCTTCTTTGTCGGCCCCGGCGGCGGGCTTGGGGGAGGGAGCTTCCTCGGCAACCTCGCCGCCGCGACGACGGGCCTGACCTTCGGCCTCTATTTCGTCTTCATGCGCAAACAGAAGGACGGCTCACCCCTGGAGTCCAACCTGCTTTCCCACTGGATAACAGCCGCGGTCATGCTCCCCCTGGCTCTCCTCTTCCCCCCTCCCGTCCTCACACCCGTAACAATTGCCGCCATACTCGCCCTCGGAGTGGCGCAGATCGGCATCGCCGCGATCTTCTTCGCCTACGGGATCAAGCGCGTCACCGCCGTGCAGGGCGTCCTTACGGCGGTGCTCGAACCGGTGTTCAACCCCGTGTGGGTGTTTCTTTTCGTCGGAGAGAAGCCCTCGGCCAACGCCCTGGCCGGCGGCGCCATCATCGTGGCCGCCGTCACGATCGCCTCGGTGGTCGGTGCGAGGAGGGAGGGCGCCGGTGCCCATTGAAGCGTCGAGGAGCGAGGTGAAGAAGGAGCCGAGGCTTTCCACCCTCGCCGGCCCCATCCTCACCGAAAACCTTATTAGGACATCCCTTCTCGCCATCGACCAACTCATGCTTTACGCCTTCGCCACCCGTGCCGCGGCCGCCATGAGCGCCGGTTCCCAATTGAGTTTCTTCCTCCAGCTCATCTACCAGATGCCCGCCCAGGGCGCGAGCATACTCGTCGCCCAGAAACTCGGAGCGGGCAGGCGCGAGGAGGCCGAATCCTACGCATTGGGCGGGATCGCCCTCGTGGGACTCTTCTCGATCTTCGTCAGCATCGCCTACGCGACCCTCGCGGGCCCCGCGATCTCCCTCTTCGACCTCGAGCCGACGGTCCACGCCATGGCGGTCTCCTTTCTCGTGATCTATGGCGGGCTCAGCGTCTTCATGGCCCTGAACATCGCCCAGGCGGCCATCCTCCGCGCCTGGGGTCATGCCAACGACGCGATGGTCGCCAACATCGCAGCCCTCGCCTGCACCATCGCCGGCAACTATGTCGCCCTTTTCGGCCCCTTCGGTCTGCCGGTCCTGGGCCTTCGAGGCGTCGCCCTCTCGAACGTATTCGGGCAGGTGGTGGCGTTCGGCATTCTCTCGATTGCCATCAGGCGGCGCGATATCAGGCTCAAGTGGAAACGGGTTGGCCGCCTACCCGGATCGGTGGTGAGCGGAATTCTCGAAATCGGCGTGCCGACCGCGGGCGAGAACATTTCCTACAACCTGTCCCAAGTCGTCATAACCGGTATTGTTTCGACCATGGGAACCACTTCGCTCGCCGCCTTCGGCCTCGTCCTCGCCATTGTGCGCTATGTCTTCATTTTCGGCGTTTCGATCGGAGCGGCCGCCCAGATTCGCGTCGGCTGGCTCGTCGGAGCGGGAAGGGCCGGCCTGGCGAAGGCCTCGATGTGGCGGTGGCTCGCCATGGCCGCCTCCGTCGCCTTCGGCCTCGCCCTCGTCCTCAACCTCGTCAAGGGGAGCGTCGTACCCATCTTCACCACCGATCCGACGATCCGGGCTCTGGCCTCCGCCATCTTCATCATTTCGATAGTCTACGAGCCTGGACGCAGCATGAATACCGTCGTCATACCGGGCCTGAAGGGAGCGGGCGATGTCCGTTTCCCCGTGATGATAGGAATGATCTTTAATTGGTCGATCGCGGTTCCCGGAGCCATCCTCCTCGGCAAGGTCTTCGGCTTCGGCCTCGTCGGCGTCTTCGCGGCCATGGCGACCGACGAATGGATTCGCGGCCTGATCATGCTCAAACGCTGGGCGGGCGGGCGCTGGATACGACAGGGGGCTTGAGGCGATTTTCCGAGGGGCCTGCCCTGACCCGCGGTGGTGGCAGCGGGCGCCCGCCGCCACCGCCGCCACCGCCGCCACCGCCGCCACCACCGCAACCTCCAGAGGCTGGCAGCCGACTGGCCTGACAGCATCGCTCGGCTCCATGCCAAGCCGGCCTTATTCCCTTGCCACCCTCCGCGTGGCACTGGTACTCTGAGGGCATGAAACTTGACATAGCTTCGATAGTATCTCGCCCCCACGCGGCTCCGGTCATCGAACGCCTCGTCCGCTACGCCGGGATAGGCACCACCAGCGATCGTCACGCCTCCGAGATCCCCTCGACCCCGCAACAATGGGAACTCGCCCGCCTTCTCGTGGACGAACTCAAGGCCCTAGGACTGCGTGAAATCAGCCTCGACGACCATTGCTACCTCATCGCGCGCCTGCCTGCTTCTCCCGGACTCGAGGGCAAGCCTTCCGTCGGCCTCATGGCCCACATCGACACGGCCAGCGACGCCCCCGGCAGCGACGTGAAACCCCTTGTGCACAAGGCCTGGAATGGCGCTCCGATCGCCCTGGCCGATGGCCTCGCCATCGATCCCGCCCTCGACGCGGAACTCGCCGGCCATGTCGGCGACACCCTTGTCAGCTCCGACGGTCGCACGCTGCTCGGCGCCGACGACAAGGCCGGTGTCGCCGAAATCATGACCGCCACCGCCTGGCTCCTTTCCCACCCCGAGATCAAGCACGGTCCCGTCGAGATCATCTTCACGCCCGACGAGGAAACCGGCAACGGCATGAACCTCTTCCCGGTGAAGAGCCTGAGGTCCGCGGCCTGCTACACCGTCGACGGCAGCGCCGGAGGCGAAATCGAGGCCGAGTGCTTCAGCGCCTGGGAAGCCAAGGTCGACATAATTGGCAAGTCAATTCACCCCGGCTACGGCCGGGGCAAGCTCGCCAACGCGACGGCCATGGCAGCCGCCTTCGTGGCCATGCTGCCGCGCAGCGAAAGCCCCGAGGCCACCGATGGCTGGTACGGTTATTACAACCCCCATGAAATTTCCGGCGGCGTCGAGAAGGCGCACGTGGAAATCCTCGTCCGTGATTTCGAGGACAGCGGCATCGAGCGCAGGCTGGCCGCCCTCGACGCCATTGCCCGGGCCGTCGAGGTCCAGTTCCCCGGCGGCAAGGTCGAGGTGAGCACGCGCAAGCAGTACCTCAACATGAAACGCAGGCTCGATGAAAACCCGCGAGTCCTCGAACGCGCCTTCGAGGCCGCGCGCCGCGCCGGCGTCGAGCCCTACTCGAAACCCATTCGTGGCGGCACCGACGGCTCTCGCCTCACCGAAATGGGTATTCCTACTCCCAACATCTTCACCGGCGGCCATGCCTACCACAGCCGTCTAGAGTGGGCGAGCGCCGCCGAGATGGTCCTCGCCGTCGACACCCTCATCGAGCTCGTCAGGCTCTGGGCCGAGTAGCCAGGACCTCGCCTTGAGCGATGATCGCCTCCTCGTCGGCGGAAAACTGGTGTTGCCCGATCGCGTGCTTGAGGGCGGCGCCCTCCTTCTTTCCGGGGGCAAGATCGAGGCGATCATCGAAGCGGATGGCGAACTCCCCTCCCTGCCCAGACACGACCTCGGCGGAGCCTGGGTGACCCCAGGCCTCGTGGAGCTCCACATCCACGGAGCCGGGGGGATCGGCTTCGACGAACTCGAAGCCGGCCCCGCATCGGGTCGCGGCCCAGACGTCGCAAAGGCCGCCGCTTCGCTCCGGCGCATAGCCGCCTTCCTGCGCTCACGCGGCGTCACCACCTTCGTGCCCACCCTCGTCAGCCGGGAGCGAGAGCTCGCCCTCCTGGCCGCCGCCATCGAGGAGGCAGCCCTGCCCAGATCAACGCTTCCCGGCATCTACCTCGAGGGCCCCTTCATCAACCCTGCGCGCAGGGGTGGCATACCAGCCGACGCCATCATGGCCTACGACCGCGCCGCCCTCGACCGCATCCTCTCGCTCGCCCGCGATAAAGTACTACTTATGACCTTCGCCCCGGAGCTGCCGCATTCGGGCGAACTCGCCGCGGCCCTCGCCGCCCGGCGCATCCTTCCTTGCCTCGGCCATTCCGACGCCTCGATCGACCGCGATCCCCTGCCCGCCGAGCCCTTCTCAATCACCCACCTCTTCAACGCGATGTCGCCCTTTTCGCACAAGGAAGCCGGCCTCGCCATGCTTCCCTTCGTCGACGGCCGCCCCTTCGTCGAACTCAACGCCGACGGCGTGCACGTCGGCGCCCCGGCCCTCCGCGCCGCCGCCCGGGCCCTCGACCCGTCGCGCCTGATCCTCATCTCCGATGCCGTCGTCGCCGCGGGCCTTCCGCACGGCGAATACAGCTACTACGGGAAGAAGATCGTCTCGGGCCCCGACGGCGTACGCCACGCCGACACGAAGGTCCTCATGGGATCGAACCGACTGGCGCCCGAGGTCTTGCGAAACTGGCTCGCCGTCACCGGCGCGCCCATCCCCTCAGCCCTGCGGGCCCTCACCCTCAACCCGGCCCGAGCCCTCGGTCTTGCGCGAAGCAAAGGTGCGATCGCACCGGGCCTCGACGCCGACCTCGTGGTGTGGGACGGGAACTTCGAGGGAGTCCGCGAGGTCATAGGATAGTCAGGGCGGCGGCCAATTGCGTGAACTCGGGCCACAGGATGTCATCTGGTTCGGTATTCTTAGGAGTAACCAGCAAGCGCGTTCCACTCAATCCCGCGTCGGGACCAGTTTTCGACGATACTCCGTGTCTATCTTGCCGGCCGCATCGAGCACCATGCGGGATGTCGACCGTTGGAACTCATCGAGCCAGGACCATACCAAGGCACGCTGCTCCGAATCCGGCGGTGTCGCATCCTTCGCCAAGGACGAATTTGGATCTGACGCGCTCGCGGAAATGAGAACATTCGTGTCGACTACGAAGCGATCATTCATTTCGCCCGGCCTTCTTCTGCCGTTCAAAAATGAGTCTGGCTTGCTCGCGAGTCTCACCAACAGCCCCACGACGAGAGCAACATTCTTGAGGCCGCGTTGAAAGTGCTGACGTTGGGAGAAGTAGGCGGTGCTATTCGATCAGTCTTAAACGCACCTGACTGCGCGGCCCGCCTCACTCCGTGAGAAGCTCCAGGCCCAGCCCCTTCCATCTCTTCATTCCGGCATCCGCCGTCACGAATGTGGCGTCGTGGCGGATGGCGAGCGCGGCCAGAAAAGCATCGGGCACCGCGTTGCCGCTGGCGCCTTCCGTAAGGCAGAGATGTTTGAAGATGCCATGGGTCATCTCGTCCGCGTGAAGGGGACTGTCGGCCCGGAATGCGTAGACCCAAAGATTGACGTCCCAGAGCCTCATCGATAGGCCTCGCCCCCGTCCTCCACGGCCTCGAGCCGATCCCAGGTCAGTCCTGGCCTGAGCCCGCCCCGGGCAGATGAGCAAGGAAGGGGGCTCTCCCGATTTCCCTTCTCCAAACGCGCCTTGAGGCCTTGTACGATAAGGTCAGTCAGGGTCGTGGCCTCCTCGATAGCCCGACGTTTGGCTTCACGAACGACTGGATCGGGAAGGTTCAGGGTGGTTTTCATACAGATACCTTGCAACTGATACAGATCGAGGTCAAATCAAGTTTGGAGATTCTTTCGGAGGTGGCCTTCTTGGCCCAGCTGCCTTTTCGAAGAAACCGAGGTGGGGCTCTGCCACGTGCAAACAAGGCCCCGGCCTGGGCCGGGGCCATCACCTCAGGAGTCTCTTAAGAGAAGGCCTGGCTTCCCCGGGCCTTATCGACCCCGTTTCAACACCGTCACGCAGTTCGTCACGGCCGAGCCTCCGACATTGAACACTACTGCCACCTCCGGTGCCTTTTTGGGCGCAGCTCCGATGGGATCTCCGGTGAGCTGCTTGTGAAGGAGGGCGTGCATCGAAACGCCTGTCGCCCCGACGGGATGGCCCTTCGCCTTGAGCCCGCCGGAAAGATTCACCGAAGGTCTGTCGTCGCGACCGAAGCGGCCCGCCGCATAATCTTCTCCCGCCTTCCCATCGGCGGAAAAACCGAGGGCCTCCGTGGATAGTATCTGATTGATCGTGAAGCAATCATGGACTTCGGCGAGGTCGATATCCTTCGTCGTCACCCCCGCCTCGGCGAAGGCCTTTTTTACCGCGAGTTTCCCGGCGATGAGTTCGTACATGTTCGGCCTCGCGCCGATGGCCATGCGCTCGCCCACCTGGGCGAAGCCGGCCACTTCGGAGTACTTCTTCCCCCCTGCCCTGGCGTCTTCGATACGCATCAGCACCACCGCGGCCGCTCCGTCCGAGACGAGGGAGCAGTCGTGGAGGCGAAGCGGGTCGGCTATCATCGGGTTTTTTTCGTCGGGGAGTCCGAGAATGGCGTCAGCGGTGACGAGCTGGAGCTTGTCGCTCGGCCCGCCTTTTCCGAAATGGGCCAGAGGATTGTCGAGGCCGTTCTTGTAGCAGAGGGCGGCGGCCGAGGCGAGGTAGCGCCTGAGCCTTTCTTTGTCGATGCCGTATTTCTGCGCATAGCCCTTGGCATATTCGGCGAAGAGCCCGGGGAAGGTCATGCCGGTCAGGCCCTCGGTGGGCCAATACGAGCAGGTCGCCAGCGCATGGGTGACGCCCTTCGTGTCGAGGAGGTTCATCTTCTCGACACCGAGCACGAGGGCCACCCTGGCCCGCCCCGATTCGAGGGCGTAGATCGCGTTGTAGATCGCCACGGAACCCGAGGCGCAGGCATCCTCGACCCGGCTGAAGGGTTTGAAGCGGAGGCCGACCGGGTCTATTTCGGCCGCCATCGCCGCGACATGTTCCTGATTGGCGAAGAGGCCCGGCGCGCAGCTGCCCACCCATACTCCATCGACATCCTTGCCTTCGACGCCCGCGTCGGCCAGGGCGCCCCGTCCGGCCTCGTTGATGAGGTCGTAGATGGAAGCGAGATCCGTGACTTCGCCCGTCTCTTTGTTTTTCTTGACGAGATTGCCGAACTTCGTGTTGTAGGCACCCACGATCGCCGTCTTGCCCATGTCATCCTCCTCCAAACTCGGGTACTACCCCTGAACTCTTCCTGTTTGCCAATGCGGTGAGAAATGAATCATCTCTCACTTGCTCAGAATACACCCGCGCATCAGAGCGCGCAAGGTATTCCGTGCATTTCACGAAGCGCACAGGCCTGCCCAGGGCCTTTGCGGAGCGCCCCCTCGACTCAGGGGAAGCAGCCTGAACGGGGCCTCGCCCATGGACACTTTGCCGCCGGCTGAAAGCTTCTTTTCAAGGGTTTCGATCTGGGCGGCACTCATGCCTCCGGAAAGGAGATAGTGCCTCGCTCCGGCCGCAAGGTCGGCCTTGTCCAAATCGCCCGTACCCGCGATCACCTTGAGCATGCCGAGGAGGTCCTGCGAAATCAGCGCGTACTGGGGGCTCCCCTTCTTTACTCCATAATAATTGATAAAGCTTTGCATGTAGTCGTCGACGATGGCCTCCTTCGACGCACCCATGAGAGCCTCAAGGAGGGCGGCGTAGAAACCGGTGCGATCCTTGCCCTCGGTGCAATGGAAGAGGTAGGGCCCCTCGTGGTCAGCCATGAACTCGAGGCCCTTTACGACCTTGGCCCGGAACTCGTCGCTCGAAAAGGCGAGATTCATGTTGAGGAAGAGGACCTGGCCGTCCTTGGCGAGGGAAGCGTAGTGGGGCGAGGCGAAGTTCTTGGCCGCAAGGAAGCCGGCCAGGCTGTCTGCCGAGTCGGAAAGATTGACGATCGTGCGCACGCCGGCCGCGGCGGAAAGCTTGTCAGCATACGATGCCCTTCCGAGCTGGTTGTCGATCGGGCTCGAACTCCGATACAGGAGGCCCGGCCCGATTGAACCGATGGCGATGGGCCGGAAATTCGCGAAGGCCTCGTCCGAGGCGTAATCGGCGCGATTGTCGGTGCGCTTGAGTTTCCTCACCTCGTACTGGGTCAGGTAGCCTTCGGGCCCGCTCAGCATGATCGTGAATTTGCTGCCCACGCCGATCCCTGCAACTACGTTGAGTTTGCCATAATTGATACATAGTGCGATGTTGCTCTGTCCCGGATAGGCGCGCACGAGGGGGTAGCCGTTGTTCACGTAATAGCCGTCGAGGTAGGGGGCTTCGAGCACGAAGCCGTTGTCGAAGACCACCGTCACCATGTCGCCCAGCTTGAAGCCCAGGCCGTCGAAATCGGAGATGGCGATATCGGTGACCGCGTGTCCGTACTTCT
This sequence comes from bacterium, assembly GCA_021782015.1. Taxonomy (GTDB): domain Bacteria; phylum Spirochaetota; class Spirochaetia; order Treponematales; family Rectinemataceae; genus CAIJMU01. The sequence goes on from JAJXVS010000027.1 coordinate 18,326, forward strand.
CGATCTGCGTGACCGACCCCGAAACCTCGGGTTTCCTGTAGATGGAATCCACGGCCAGAGCGGATTTTAGGGCGGCGATCTCATCGGCTGAGAGTCCGATCCGCCCGAGATAGGCCGACGCGGCCGCGGCGAGATCCACCCCAGAAAGGTCGGAACCCTTCGGGAGACCGCATACCACCATCGTCAGGGACGCCACGATGTTGCTGTTCGCAATTGCTGTGTATTGATCGGATCCTTTTTTCACTCCGTAATAGTTCTCATAGGACAGCATGTAGTCGCCGACCACCTCGTCGAGACTCGCCCCCATGAGGGACTCGAGCACCGCGCTCGCGAAACCGGCCCGATCCTTGCCTTCGGTGCAATGGAAAAGATAGGGACCTTCGTTGGCCGCGAGGAAGCGGAAGGCCTCCGCCAACTTCGAGCCGAACTCCGGGGCCGCCAAATCGACGCCCATGTTCAAGGTCTTCACCCTCCCCGCCTCAAACAGGGATTTGTAGTAATCGGACTTGAAACCCGGCGCGGCCAGATAGCCTTTGACGTCCTGATCGGAGTCGGAGAGGTTGAGGACTGTCCGGATGCCGACGGCTTTCGCAAGGGCATCCGCATAGGCAGCCCGGCCGATCTCGTTGTTGACCGGATTGCTGCTCCTGTACACGACCGCCGGGCGTATTCCGGTCGTGGCAATGCTGCGGAAATTGGCGAAGATCGAATCGGTGGCATAATCGGATCGCAGATTGGTCCGCTTGAGTTGCCGGAGCAGGTACTCGGAAAGGTAGCCTGCCTTTTCGGCGAGCGAATAGGTCAGGACATCGCCCACCTTGGCGTTGTACTTCGTCGAGAAATTCCCCATGTTGACGGCGACGATGAGGAGGTTGTTCTTCTGGTCGTCGCGCACCACGAGGCTGCCCGTGTCGACGTCGCTATAGGATGTGCAGAAGGGGATCACGAGGGTCCGGTCCCCGATGCCCACCTTGAGGAGGTCTCCCAGGGCGAAACCCGCGTCATAAAGGGCCTTCGGCTTGATGTCCATCGTGAGGTTACCGTATTTCTGGACCTCAACGACGGTACCGACGACCCTTCCCGCGACGTCGGTCGCGAAGACCGACACCGGGAAGACCAATGCCGCCATCGCGAAGGCGATCAGCGCCGAAGCGAATCTTCTTGTCTGTTGCACCTTGTTCCCCCTTTTTCAAGATCGCGGTCCCTTCGGAAGCGTGTACTCCGAGGAGTCCCGCTGCGCAATTGTTCAGGCCCCGGCCCGGTTGAGGGTTTTGCCCTCCTTCACCGGGCCTTCGCCTTGTCGACGATGCGATTGACCACCCAGGTCGCCACCTCGTTCGCGTAGGAGCCGCGCCCGAAACCCACGTCATAGCCGAGTTCGATGGCGAGCTTGTTGGAGAGCCGGGGCCCCCCCGCGACGAGCACGTAGCGGGAGCGTTCGCCCCGCGCCTCAAGTAATTCAACCAATTGTGTCATATTGGCAATATGCACGTCCTTCTGGGTCACGACCTGCGATACCAGGATGGCGTCGGCCTTCACCTTCGCCGAGTATTCGACCAGACGCTCGTTGGTGACCTGGGCCCCCAGGTTGTGGGCCTCGATCATGGCATAGCGTTCGAGGCCGTAATGGTGGTTGTAGCCCTTCATGTTCATGATGGCGTCGATGCCGACGGTATGGGCGTCGAAGCCGGTGCAGGCGCCCACGACGACCACCTTGCGGCCGATCCGCTCGCGGATGAAGGCGTCGACCTCGTCCATCGACATCGACTCGCCCTCCCTCGCGTCATCCGCGACGACGAGTTCGAAATCGATTCCGCCCTGGGCCTTCGCGTAGGCCACGAAAAAGGTGAAATCCTCGGACATCGGCGCCGAGTGCACCACCTCGCAATCCCGGAAACCCCAGGATTCCACGATCAGCCTCGCCGCTTCGCGGGCCTTGGGACCCTCGGCCACGGGCAGGCTGAAGGATAACTGCACCTTCCCGTCATCGAGAGTGTCGCCATACGGCCGTACAATCGTCGCCATCACCGTCCTCCCTCGGCGCCGTTGCGGCGGCCGTCGCCCACGCGAAGCCCCAGGGTCGCTTTCAGGCTCTCCTCCACCGGGTTCCAATACTCGCCGCTCTTCTCCACGATGCCTCCGAAGCCCTTGCCGCCGTCGCGGGGCCGTTTCACGTCCGCGAAAAGCCCCTCGGCGATCGAATCGAAGAGGCCCTTCGCCTCGACCTCCTCCAGGAAGGCCAGGGTCCGTTCGAGCACCTCGTGGGCTCTCTTCACAATTAATCCTTCCTTGTTGAACTCGATTTCGTCGGCGAACGAGGCGATGTTGTCCATCACGTATTTCGCGTTGTCCACGGCGATGTGCCGATCCATCATGAAGGGAGTGTGGATTGCCTCGGTGAGCATGCCGAGCAGATGGATGCCCTGTCCCGTCGCCTTCGACACGAAGTTGAACAGGGTGTCCATCGCCAGGCCCTTGAAGATGTCACCCGACATGAACTTGGTGGGAGGCATGTATTTGAGCGGATGTTCGGGAAAAATCTCCCTTGCCATCTGGGCCTGGGCGAACTCCAGGAGGAAACCGTTTTTCAGCGTCGGATCCATTTCGAAGGCGTGACCCAGTCCTATCTGCCAGGGCTTCAGGCCGGCTGCCAGCGCGAGGCGTTCGTTGAGGAACTGGCTCGCCAGGACGGTGTAGGCCTTTTCGACGGCGTCGCTCGTCGTGAGGTAGTTGTCCTCGCCCGTGTTGATGATGATGCCGGCCGCGGCGTTGATCATGCGCGAGAAATTCTGGTCCACGAAGGTGCGGTAGGGGTTGATGTCGCGGAAAAGGATGCCGTACATGGAATCGTTCAGCATCATGTCGAGGCGTTCGAGCGCCCCCATGGCCGCGATTTCGGGCATGCAGAGACCCGACGCATAATTCGTGAGCCGTATGTAGCGGCCTTCTTTCTCCGAGACCTCGTCGAGGGCCGCCCGCATGATGCGGAAATTTTCCTGTGTGGCGTAGGTGCCGCCGAAACCCTCGGTGGTCGCTCCGTAAGGCACATAGTCGAGGAGGCTCTGCGCGGTGGTGCGTATGACCGCGATGACGTCGGCGCCGCGCATGGCCGCGGCCCTCGCCTGCTTCACATCCTCATGGATATTGCCGGTCGCCACGATGAGGTAGAGGAGGGGATCGTTGTTGCGCCCCTTCCAGCGATCGAGCAAGGCCTCCCGCGTGGCCCGATTGGCCGCGACCCGGTCGAGACCGGCGCGGGCGAGCGCCTCGCCCTTGCGTCGAATGGCCTCCCGGTCGCCCAGCGGCAGATCGCCGATTTTCAAGCCGGCCGCTATCCTGGCGTCAAGCTCCCCCGGATCGCGGCCCTCTCGGATAAGGGCGTTCGCGTACCAGAGGAGGGCACCCTCCTCCAGGCGCCCCGAAGCTTCCAATTGATCGACGACTAGATTGGGCACGGGCACGCCTTCCCGATCCGCTCCGTCGCAGCCAGCCAGCCTGAGCGTCGCGCGTTCGACCGTCACCGTCGTATGCTTCTCGACGAAACCCAGGATGGGTCTCGTGATCTTGTCCGCGAGATCCCGCGCTCCGTCGATCCGGTCCCTGGGTAATCCCAACTTGTCTTTCATCGTCCTTCCCCTGTTTCGAAGCCGCTCGCCCGCGGCCCTTCGTTCGTCGCTCGCTCGCCCGCGTAAAGGCTGGCGGCCCTCTCCACCACGTCCCGGTCGAGGCCGAGAAGCCCCGCCACCAGCAAGGCGTCCGAGCCTGCGACGCCATTTTCATCTTCAACCAATTCATACCGCATGAGGGCATTGATCCCCGCGAGGACCGATTCATTTTCGGCGGCGCCAATCTCCACGACAGCGTCCGTCTCCCCAACCACGCCCGTTTCCCCTACCGCGCCCGTCTCCAC
>JAJXVS010000286.1 GCA_021782015.1 bacterium
GGGCGGCAAGGAGAAGGCGGGCGCTGGCTGGCAGTCTCGCGGCGATGGGCGGCCCAGCGGCGACGGACAGGCAGGCGGTGGCGGGCCTGCGGCCTACGAAGTGCTGTGGCGGCCTTCGATGCGTCCTTCCCTCGCCCCGAGGCGCGTGCTCGCCCGTCGGGTCATTTTCGCAGCGGGCGTCCTCGGCACCATGGGGCTTCTCCTCAAATTGCGCGACGTCAAACGCACTTTGCCCAACCTTTCTCCCAGGCTCGGCGAAAAGGTGCGCACCAACAGCGAGTCGCTCCTCGGATCCATCGCCCGGTCGGGCGAGACCGACTGGTCACAAGGGGTGGCCATCTCCTCCATCTTCAACGCCGACGAGGTGACGCGCGTGGAACCCGTGCGCTATCCGGCGCGCTCGGACCTGATGCGCTTCATCGGCGCGCCCCTGATTTCCGACGCCACGAGCGTGCCGGCACGCCTCCTCCGAACCTTCGCCTGGGTCTTCACCAACCCCCTCGATTTTCTCCGCGCGATGGTCCTGCCCGGGTGGGCGCGGCGGGCGACGATACTCCTCATAATGCAGAACATCGACAACGGTCTCCGCCTGAAAACGGGGCGAAGCTGGATGACCGGCTGGCGCCGCGGCCTCGTGGCCGAGCAGTATGGGGAGGTGGGCGGCACGGCGGGGCTGGCGGGCGCGGCTGGGCGTGCAGGCGAGGCTGGGCGTGCTGGCGCGGCGGAGCGGGTGGACGCGACGGCGTCGGCGGAAGGGCGCGGCACGGTGGGGCTGGCGGCCCGCGTGGAGACGGGGCACATGGTGACGCGGGAGTTCTCCAGGCGGATCGGCGGCGTCAATCTGGGTTCAGTCGCGGAGAACGCCTTCAACCTGCCGACGACGGCCCACATCCTGGGCGGGGCTCCCATCGGGGCCGACGCGTCGACCGGCGCGGTGGACGAGGGCTTCAACCTTCACAATTACCCCGGATTGATGGTGATTGACGGCTCGATCATGCCGGCCAACCCCGGGGTCAATCCCTCGCTGTCGATTGCGGCCCTCGCAGAATACGCGATGGCCGCCGTCCCGCCGAAGGGCGTGGCCTGAAGGCGGCGGTCAGGGGCCGCCCGAGTAGGCGCTTCTGGCGACGAGGTAGCGTTCGTAGAGTCTTTCCTCGGGGCTGGTGGAGAGGATGCCCGTGATTCCGGCGGCGATGGACCAGGAGGACGAGCCGAGGCTCTGAAGGAGACCCGTGCTCCAGACCCGGTCCTGCGAGAGGTTGATGCCTACCTGGATGCCCCCGGAGAGGATCGGCACGAGGAACGAGGTGATGAAGGAGGCGATCCTCCTTTCCTTGCCCTGCTCGGCGAGGGAGCGGAGGGCGGAAACGGCCATGGCCTCGCGAAGATCGGCATTGGTTTCATTGAAGACCTCGGTCCAGACGAGGTGCGGATCCTGCACAGGCACGGCCGCGACGATGGCCCCGGCACCGGCGAGGGCGAGGCCGCCCGCGCCAAGTCCGAGGGAGAGGTTGAGCTTGAGGTCGGCGTTCATCGGCGCTCCTGTGGCGCTGCGCGAAATTTCATCGCCCGCGAACCAGGTGACGGCGGCCGAGCCCAGGAGGAGACCGCCTGTCCCCGCGACGACTCCCGCGGCAATCGCCCTGTCGCGCCGGGCTTCGGCGTAGCCGTTATCGGCCCAGGACGCCAGGAGCTTGTAGGCGATCTGCGTGGAATCGACGGAGCTCGCTGCGCCACCTTGAGCCGCCGCGCCCGAGGCCGCCGAGCCCGCGCCGCTGCCGCTTTGTGCCGCCGCGCCGGCGACGAGGATCAGGCAACACGAGATTGAGAGAATGCTCTTTTGCATGCAGTGCCTCTTTTGAAGATCCTGCCGAGATTCTATCACGGCGCCTACGCAATCCCCGGAGGCCCGGAAGAACTCAGGACTCTCGGCGCGACCGGGGTTCGGGGACGAGGAAGCCCATGACGGCGGCGCCCCCGAAGCCGACCGATGCCACGATGGCCGCGGCGCCCGGCAGACTGAAGAGGCCCGCGACGATGCCCACGATGAAGGGGCCGGACATCGTTCCGAGATCGACGACGAAGCGCCACATCCCGATGAAGCGGGTCGGGTTTTCCCTCGGGGCGAAATCGGTGCTCAAGGTCATGTTGATGCCGCTCCCGAGTCCATTGCCGATTCCGGCCACGATGACGGCGATAATCATCATCGTAATGCTGTGGACAAAGGGAAGGAGGGCAAGGCCGAGGGCCAGGAAGAGGAGGCAGGGCACGCCCGCGGCCTTGCGGCCCCATCGATCCATCGCCTGGCCCGCCGGATAGACGAGGAAGATTTCCACGAAGAACATGAGTCCGACGATGAGGCCGATCTGGGAAACGGAAAGGCCGAGCGAATGGGCCACGAGGGGAACCAGGGCCTGCCGCGCCGTGCGCATGAGCTGGAGGGCTATGATGGCCACTCCCGCGGTGGCGAAGACCCCCGCGTTCTCGCGCAGGATCGTCACCGACTGCGAGGGCGTCCAGCCCTCGGAACTTGCGGCAGCCTCGGTCGTGGGAACCCAGATGAAGAGGGAGATGGACGCGAGGGCCATCAGGGCCGCGTAGGCAAAGAAGGCGTATTGAAAGCCGAAGGACTGCGCGATGAATCCGCCCGCGATGGGTCCGATGAAGTAGCCGAGCCTATTCTCGCCGCCTATCAACGACAGGGCCCGGCCGCGTGTGTGCTGGGGGACCAGCGTCCGGAAATACGCGAGCCTCGCGACGAAGAAGCTCGTCTGGGTCATGCCCATGATGAAGGCCATCGCGCCGAGAACCCATTGGAATTGGAGCAATCCGGCCAAAGCGGCCGCGCAGGCCTCGATGAAGGTGGCGATGATCACGACGGGCCGCATCCCGTAACGCGACATCAACTGCCCGGCGGGGATGTTGAAGACAAGGCTTCCCAGTCCCACGAGGCCGACGATGAAGGCGGCCCCCGCATCGCTCATGCCCAGATGGCGGGCGTAGAGAGCGAGAAGGGGGATCGCCAATCCGATTCCGAGAAAAGCCAGTCCCGAAGGCAGATAGAAGGGCAATACAAGCGATGAAAGCTTGAAGGGGCTGCCGTTTCCGGAATCCGCGGACGACATACAGCGGCTCAGGTCTTCTTTTTCGCGGGCAGGAGGAGTGACTCGAGGGAGACGATGGACCGCACGAGGACCACGAGCCACATGACGAAGAGAAGTGCCAGCATGATCATGCCATACACGAAGACGAGCGGGCTTTTGAGGAAGCCGGCTACCTGGAAGGTACTGATGATGTAGGCCGCGAAGGGGAAGATGAAGGCCCACCAGGTCATGGAGAAGGGAATGCCGGCCTTCCAATACTTGATGGTGAGGACGATGGTCTGGATGAAGGCCCAGAAGCCGAAACCCCAGAGGAGGGTTCCCATGACGCGGAGGGGATTGGGATCGGCGATGAGGCCGAGGGCCTGGGATGAATTGGCAATTGCGAAGATTCCGACGCCGCCCATGCCGATCGGGCCGAGGAGAATCCAGAAGGTGGGCGCCATCTGGGCGTGGGGCAATTTGTGGTTGACGAGCCGGTTGAAGACGACAGCCCCGATGAAGATGAAGAGCATGAAGCCGATGCCAAAGAAGACCATGTCGATCATGTTGATCGCGCCGGCGAGGCCGGGCGAGCTCACGATGTATTGCGCGACGAGGGGACCGCCCAGAACCGGAATGACGATGTCGGCGACCGGCGTGATGAACCAGGCGAAATTGATGGCATCGGGCTGGATATCCTCGCGGACGTACGCGTTGTACATGACGAGGACGGTGAAGAGGAAAATCAGGACCACTGCGAAGACGTAGAGGACGATCCCCGCGATGCTGATGAATTCCTGCGAGAACATGTCGGGGCCGATGAGAAAGAAATTCGCCCCGAGGATGAGGGCGCCGACAGGCATCGTGACGAAGAAGTTGCCCAGCATGGGATGCTTGAGATCCTCGGAAAGCCTGTCGAAATGCCAGATCCACCGCCCGATCCAGGGGAGGAGGAAGAGAAGGAAGAGCGCGATGTTGATGCCTACGAGGACATCGGCCACCGTTTCGAAAAAGGGCACGCGCCCCAGGGCGAGGTGAAGCGCGTTGGCCAGACCTCCCGTTCCCATGACCGAGGCGTACCAAGCCGGATGAAAATGGCGCACGACGCCATTCGGATTGCTCATTGCCGTACCTCCAGAACTACCATCATTCGCGATCTACTAGCCTTTGCCGAAGATCGGAGTCTGTATAGTGTGGCAAATATGCCAAAAATTGCAAGTACCATCGATGCTCGACCCGGCTGCTGCTGCGCCGATCTCTGAAGCCCAGGCGGACAGGCCTTTGAAGCACCCGGTCGACAGGCCTTCGGGCGGCCCTGCGAGAGGGCGCAGGGCTCAGCCCTTCGATGCGGCGCCGGCTGCGACGAGTGTGGCGCCGGGCGCTTCTTTCATGAATCGCACGAGGAGGGCCGAGAGGGCGAGGAGAATTGCCGAGATGACGAGGGCCGGATCGAAGGATCGCGAGGGTCCCCTGACGACATCCATGAGGAATACGAAGACGACGGAGGCCTGTCCCGCGAGCTGAATGAGGCCGCCCGTGGTGCCCTCAGGGACGGGGCGGGTGATTTCGGTCG
>JAJXVS010000028.1 GCA_021782015.1 bacterium
AGGAAGAGTTCCCCGCCTTCCCAGCGCAGGCTGCGCGCAAGATCGTAACCGCGTATCTCAGCAGTGCTTCCCATGGAAACTCCTATCCTATGCCGATTCAAGCAATAATCAACACAAACGGGAGTAATTGTGTGGCAATCTAGAGGATATTGTCAAGATGAATCTGTAGTTACGTGGTTTGTTGCTTGAAAATGTTGTTTTTCGATTGACGGGACCCCAATGCTGATGTACCGTGCTTGCCAATCCGGTCGCGGCGCCTTCGGAAACGAGGCTGCATGCGAAGGGTCCCGGAGGCGCGAGGAGTTTCCATGAAGGTGAGCGGAGCGGTCCCTCCCGTCCTCGAGACGAGAGGGGTTACGAAGCGCTTCGGGCGCATCGTCGCCAACCATGACATCTCAATCCGACTCGAGAAAGGCGAGATTATCGCCCTGCTCGGCGAGAACGGGGCCGGCAAGTCTACTCTCATGAACGTGCTCTTCGGCCTGTACCGGCCGAGTTCGGGTTCGATCCTGATCGATGGTGAGGAAGTCTCCTTTGCCTCCCCGCGCGAGGCCATAGCCAAGGGGCTTGGCATGGTGCACCAGCACTTCATGCTCGTACCCACACTCACGGTGACCCAGAACATCATTCTCGGCGACGAGCCCGTGATCTTGGGTCATGTGCTCTATCGCGCTGCGCGGCGCCGAGTCGTCGAGCTCTCAGAGCGCTACGGCCTCCATGTCGACCCCGATGCCCGTCTCGAGGATCTCTCCGTGGGCCTCCAGCAGCGGGTGGAGATTTTGAAGGCGCTGTACCGGGAGGCCCGGGTGCTCATCCTCGACGAGCCCACGGCCGTTCTCACGCCGCTCGAGGTTGAGGAGCTCTTCTCCGTGCTCAGGCGCCTCGCAGAAGGCGGCACCTCGATCATCATCATCACGCACAAGCTCGAGGAAGTGATGTCCCTCTCCTCACGGGTCTATGTCCTCAGGCGGGGCGAGCTAGTCGGTGAGCGCCGAACCTCCGAGACCGATGCCGCCGAGCTGGCCAACTTCATGGTTGGTCGCGACGTCGTGCTCAGCGTTGAGCGAGGGGAGGCTGTGGCTGCCCCGGAGCCCATCCTCAGGCTCGAGGCTGTGTCGGTGCGCGGTGCGCGTGGCATCCCTGCGCTCCGCGGCCTGAGCCTGGGCGTCGGTCCGGGCGAGATACTCGGTATTGCAGGGGTCGAAGGCAACGGCCAGGCGGAGCTCTGCGATCTGGTCGTGGGCCTCGCCCGCCCCGATTCGGGGAGAATCGTATTTCATGGGCGGGATATTTCGGCCCTGAGCCTCAAGCGACGAATGGAAGCCGGAATCGGCTATGTGCCGCAGGATCGTCGCGGCTCAGGACTCGTGCTGCCATTCTCGGTCGAGGAAAACCTGGCTCTCGGCTCCTGCGAGGGGCCGCCTCTGTGCCGCCGAGGCTTCCTCGACTTCCGCGCCCTGCGCGAGAATGCCCTTCGGCTCATGGAGGACTACGATATCCGCGGTGCAGGTCCCGAGGTTTCTGTCTCGACGCTTTCCGGTGGCAATCAACAGAAGGTAATCCTCGCGCGGGAGTTTTCGCGGAAACCCGACTTCCTCCTCGTGGCCCAACCGACTCGCGGTCTCGATGTCGGAGCCATCGAGTATGTGTATCGCCGCATTCTCCAGCTCAAGGCGGGGGGAACCGCCATTCTCCTGATCTCGATGGAACTCGAGGAAATCTTCGCCCTTTCGGATCGTATTGCCGTTCTCCATGGAGGCGAGCTGGCCTTTGAAGCCCCTACCTCCCGCACGAACGAGATCGAGGTAGGCGAGCACATGATTCGCGGCCGCACCGACAGGAGGGCATCGTGAGCACTCGCTCAGTTCCTGTCTCCGCCTACCGAATCGTCGCAGGGATCCTCACCTTTGTCCTGGCCGTCCCTGGAACGATCCTCTACCTGGCCTCCTACTTCTGGGGAGCCTGGCTCCTCGCTGGCGCCTGCGCCGCCTATCTTGCGGACCGCGTTCTGGAACTCGGCCGGCCGGCCTTTTTCTCGCTCGTCCGCAGTGCCCTTCGCCGTTCGGCCATGCCGGCGATCGGCATTGTCGCGGCCCTCCTCCTGGGCGCCGCGATCATGCTCGCCACGGGCTACAATCCCCTGTCTTCCTACAAGGCCCTTTTTTATGGGGGGCTCGTGCGCGGGTGGTCGGTTTCGGTTCTCAACGCGACACCGCTTTTGTTTACCGGCCTGGCCGTGGCCTTCGCCTTCCAGGGCGGCTTCTTCAATATCGGAGCGCAGGGGCAGTACTTCATAGGCGTTATGACGGCCACCTGGATAGGCCTCGCGCTTAAGCTGCCGGGCATCGTCGAAATTCCGCTCATTTTCGTCGCAGCCGCTTTTGTCGGCGCCGCGACGAACGCGATCCCCGCCATCCTCAAGGTCAAGACAGGCGCCCATGAGGTCGTGACCACGATGATGTTCGCCTACGCCATCAGCACCCTTTCTCCCGTATTCATCCGCGCCTTCGGAGGCGATCCCTCGCATTCGATGCATCCCTATGCCAGCGATACCCTGCCCGAAGCGGCCTGGTTGCCGACCTTCAAGAGCTTTCTGCCCGAGGCCAATTACCGCCTACATATCGGCATCATTCTGGCGATAGCCTGCGCAGTCCTCGTTCGCTTCATCCTTCGGAGCACGAGCCTCGGTTTCAAGGTGAGGGCAGTCGGCAACAATCCGATGGCCGCCAAAACCCAGGGCATCTCGATTCCGCGGATAACCGCCGCGAGTCTTCTCATTTCGGGCGCCCTCGCCGCGGCGGCCGGGGCGACACAGGTCCTTGGCCTCGATCATCGCATGTATCAGGATCTCGGCGCTGGCTACGGATGGAACGGCATTTCCATCGCCCTCCTCGCACGCAACAACCCCATCGCAATCATCTTCACATCCCTCCTCTGGGGCCTCCTCGATTCTGGTGGAAGGTACATGGCCATGACGACCCGGACTCCCAACTCGATCATTGAGATCGTCAAGAGCATCATCCTCTTTCTCCTCCTGGCGGAGATGCTGTATCAGCGGATCGGCCTATCCTTGAGGGCGGCCTTCTCTCGCCTGAGGCGCGGCAGCGATGCCCGAACCGGGATCGAAAAGGAGATTGGCTCATGAGCGGCTTTGCGGCAGTGCTGCTGGCGCCCCAGCTCCTCGAGGCGACGATCAGGCTCTCGACGCCCGTGACCTTCGCCGCCCTCGCTGCCGTGGTCTGCGAACGCAGCGGAATCACGAACATTGCGATGGAAGGCATCATGCTCGTTGGCGCCTTCTTTTCGGCATACGTGGGATGGCTGACCGGCAACCCCTGGATCGGCCTCCTCGGCGGCCTAGTCGCGGGCGCCGCATTTTCCCTGCTGTTTGCCTGGGCGACCGTGAGCCTCCACATCAACCATGTCGTCGCCGGCGCCATCATGAACATTCTCGCCTTCGGTCTCACGCGGTATCTCATGATGGTCTGCTATGGACGACAAGGCACGTCGGAGGCGGTGCCCCTGACGCTGGACCACTACCGTCTGCGTGTCCCGCTCCTCTCCAACATCCCCTACCTCGGCTCCGCGGTCTTCAATCAGACACCCCTCGTTTACCTTTCGCTGATTTCGGTGGCCGCCTTGGCCTGGACCTTCGCCCGAACCCGCTTCGGGCTCTCCCTTACCGCCTCGGGCGAGCATCCCATGGCCCTCGAGACACTCGGTCGATCGGTGTACCGCGTACGATACCAAGCGGTTTTGCTTTCCGGCCTTCTCTGCGGCCTCGCGGGCGCCTTCCTCTCGATCGAGAACTCCAACTCCTTTACCGAGGGCATGACCAACGGCCGTGGCTTCATAGCCCTCGCCGCGAACATAGCCGGCGGCTGGCAGCCAGTCGGCGTCTTTTTGGCCTCACTCTTCTTTGGCCTCGTCGACGCGGCGCAGCTGCGGGCTCAGAGCATCGGACTCATCCATCTGCCTTCCGAGATATTCCTTGTCTTTCCCTACATCGCGACGATCGTCGCCGTGGCCGGACTCGTACGGAAGTCGAGGCCGCCTGCCGCCGTGGGAAAGGACTTCAATGTCGAAGGTGGCGGGGATTAAGAGTCTCAAGAAGAAAACGCGGGCCCTTGGGGGTTCCAGCGGATTATGTCCGGCCGCGGTCACCAAAAGATGCGCGGCCTCAAGCAAGGAGGGATCATGAAACGTTTCGTCATCGCGGTTGCGGCCGCCGTCTTGGTCTTCGCGTTCGGTCCGGGCGCACCGGCGTTCGCCCAGTCCTCGAAGCCCTTCGTGGCCATGTGCACCGACACAAACGGCCTGGGCGACGGCTCGTTCAACGACGGAGTTTGGGCAGGGCTCAAGAAGGCGGAAGGCGAGGGCCTGGCAAGTGTCAAGGTCCTCGAGGCGCACTCCATGACCGATTACATCCCGAATCTCACCGGCCTGGCCGAGGGCGGCTCCAAGCTCGTGTTCGGCGTGGGCTTCCTCATGGTCGAGCAGATCCAGGAGGCGGCGAAGGACGAGCCGAACACCTTCTACGCCGGCATAGACGATTATTTCGGCGGAAACGTTCCGCGGAACCTCATCGGCGTCTCCTTCCGCGAGCAGGAGGCGGGCTATTTGGCGGGCATCGTCGCCGGCGAAATGACCAAAAAATATTATAAGAACTCCAAACTTCTCAACGACAAGAACGTGATCGGCGCCGTACTGGGCATGAACATCCCGCCAGTCGAGCGCTACCTCGCCGGCTATATAGCTGGCGCCAGGTCGGTCGACCCGACCGTCGATGTGCGCTTCATCACGGTGGGCAGCTTCGCCGACCGCGCCAAGGGCAAGGAGGCCGCGCTCGCGCTCAACGACCAGGGCGCCGACATTATCATCCAGCTTGCAGGCCTCAGCGGCATGGGAGTCATCGACGCTGCGCGCGAGCGCAAGTTCTTCGCCATCGGCGCCGATGTCGATCAGAACGCGGCGGCGCCCGACTATGTGCTCACCTCGGCGCTGAAGGGCACTACCATGTCGGCCTACCTCCTCATCAAAGACCTGGCGGCAGGCACGCTCAAGGGTGGGGAGAACCGCGTCTTCGGCCTTAAAGAGGGAGCCATCGACATCGCCCCCTTCCACCAGTTCGATTCAATTGTCCCGGCTGAGGTCAAGCAGGCTGTTGCCGACGCAAAAGCGGGCATCGCCTCCGGCAAGATCACCGTCCCCTCGACGCTGGCCGAGCTCGGAATCAAGCAATAGGAGGACGGGGATGACGACCTACGACCAGATCGGCGAGGCAGCCGCGTTCATACGCTCGAAGATAGGCACAGTTACGCGTATCGCGCTCGTGCTCGGCTCCGGCCTCGGCGTCCTGGCCGAGGAGGTCGAAGGCGCCGTCGTCGTCCCCTACGCCGAGATTCCGCACTTCCCCGTCTCAACCGCGCCTGGCCACGCCGGACGCCTCGTGGCGGGGAGGCTCGCCGGCCGCGACGTTCTTGTGATGCAGGGCCGCTTTCACTACTATGAAGGCTACCCTGTGTCGCGCATCGCGTTCCCCGTGCGGGTCTTCCGGTCGCTCGGTGTCAGGACCTTAATTCTGACCAACGCCGCGGGCGGAGCCAACCCCGATTTCGTTCCTGGCGACCTCATGCTCATTTCCGATCACATCAATCTCACGGGACATAACCCCTGCATCGGAGAAAACGATGAGCGAATCGGCGAGCGCTTCTTCGACATGACCCGCGCATACGACCCCGAGCTGCGCGCCACTGCGCGTCGCGCGGGGGTCGAGCTCGGCCTCGTGCTCCGCGAGGGAATATACGCCTGGTTCACGGGGCCGAGCTACGAGACGCCGGCCGAGATTCGGATGGCGCGCGCACTCGGCGCCGATGCGGTGGGCATGTCCACGGTTCCCGAGGTCATCGCCGCCACCCACGCGGGGCTCCGCGTTCTCGGCATCTCGTGCATTACGAACATGGCCGCGGGCATGAGCGGCAAAGCCATCAGCTCCGATGAAGTCTTCGAGATTTCCGAAAGGGTCAGGCCCCAGTTCTCGAGTTTTGTGCGACGCACCCTCGAACTTCTGGAATGATCCAGCGGTAGGAGCCATTACAGGAAGGTGGACATGAGCATTGTCATCCGAGGCGCTCTCACTCTCGAAGGCGAGCGGGTCGATATCGTGATCGAGGAAGGGACCATCGCCGAGATTAGGCCTGCGGAGGCCGGCAAGGGCTCGGCGCCGGTTGGCCGAGGGGCAGTGGCATCGGAGGAAGTACCAAGCCTTACCAGTGCTGAGCATCCGCGACCCCTGTCCGCCGGGAGGGGCGAAGTGGTCGTGATCGACGCGGCTGGAATGCTCGCGATACCCTCATTGGTCAATGCGCACGCCCATTCGGCCATGACCCTCCTCAGGGGGACAGCCGAGGATCTCGAGCTCGACGATTGGCTGCGGATGGCGGTCTGGCCGCGGGAAGCCCTCCTCGACGCCGAGGACATCTACTGGGGCACGAGGCTTGCCGCCATCGAAATGATCAAGTCGGGCACGACGCTCTGCCAGGACATGTATCTTGACCCAGGGGCCCAGGCTCGCGCAGCACAAGATTCGGGCATGCGCTTCGTCGTGAGCTATCCGATCGTCGATGCCATGGACGAGCCGCGCGGCGCGCGACAGCGCTCGTCCTGCGAAGCCTTCTTCGACGCCTCGCCGGATTTCGGCGCCCTGGTATCGTTCAACTTGGGGGCGCACTCGATCTACGCGACAAGCGAGGCGAGCCTGCGCTGGCTCGGCTCTTTCGCCCGCGAGAGATCCTTGGGTTTGCACATCCATCTGGCGGAAACTGAGGCCGAGCGGCGATCCTGCATCGCCGAGCGGGGTTTGAGCCCCGCTGCCTATCTCGATTCCATCGGCTTTCTGGGCCCGAAGCTTTTCGCGGCCCATGCCCTCTGGCTTGACGAGGGCGACTTCGACCTCCTGGCTCGGCACGGCGTCAGCCTCGTCCACAATCCCGTGTCGAACATGAAGCTCGCCTCGGGTCCGGCCTACGACTTCGAGGCTGCGCGAAGCCGCGGTATTCGGACCCTGCTCGGAACGGACGGCTGCGCCTCCAACAATAGCCTCGATCTCTTCTCGGATATGAAGATCGCTGCCCTTTTGCAAAAGCAGCACTATCGCGACGCGCGGCGGATGGGTGTGGCCGAGATCTTCGACGCCGCGACGCGCGCCGGCCATGAGGCCTTCGGCGACGGCGCCGGCATCATGGTTGAGGGCCGCGCGGCCGACCTCCTCCTCGTCGACCTTTCCAAGCCGGGCATGCTGCCCACCCATGACCTCCAGTCGAGCCTCGTCTATGCCGGTGGCGGCGCGGCCGTCGATACGGTGATCTGCGCGGGGAGAATCCTTATGCGTTCGGGCAGGATAGAGGGCGAGGAAGAAGTCCGCATCGAGGCGACGCGACGCGCGCAAGTTTTGGCCGAGCGCTGGAAGTCGATCGCATGACAGGGCTCACCGCGAGGGAGGCCATCGAAATCCTCGGCCTGGTACCCCTCGAGGGCGAGGGCGGCTACTTCCGGCGCACCTGGGTGTCGCCGATCGAGGCTGGCCCGGCGCCCGATTCAACTTCCGGTGCGGCTGGCCGGGCCGCCGAAAGCCGAGCGGCCGGATCTGCGATCTACTTTCTCCTGACCGCCGAGCCCGATGGCTTTTCGGCCTTCCATCGACTCGGGACTGACGAGGTCTACCATTTTTATCGCGGCGACCCGGCGGAACTTCACCTCCTAAAGCCGGACGGCAGTCATGAACTCGTCATTCTCGGCCCGAACTTCGAGCGAGGGCAGAACCCGCAGGCGCTTGTCCGCGCCGGTGTGATACAAGGCTCGCGGCTTGTCGCCGGCGGTGCCTGGGCACTCCTGGGCTGCACCATGGCGCCCGCCTTCGCGCCCGAAGACTTCCAACTTCTTGAACGGGCCGAACTCGGCTCTCGCTACCCAGGGCTTTCGACCCTCGTCTCCGAACTGACGCGTGAATGAGCTAATGCTTACTTAATTCGACATTTCGTGGGAGTTGAGGCATTTGTGACCGCCTCCAGCATCGATATCCATAGCGCTGGCGATCGGGTCGTCAGTGCGGAAGCGGAGCTTGGGCATCCTGTGGCGCGGCCGCGCTCACCCCGCCGTCAACAACAAGGTTTGCGCCCGTGATCCACGAGGCGGCGGGAGAGGCCAGGAAGAGGCAGGCGTTGCCGACTTCCTCCGGATGCCCCGTTCGCCCAAGGGGAGCGGCAGCGATGAAGCGCCGATAGCCCTCGGGCCAGGCCGCGGCGAGACCGGTTCGGTCGACGAGGCCGGGCGAGACCGAATTGACGCGGATACCGAGGGGGCCCAGCTCGAGGGCGGAGGTCTGGGTGTAGCTGATGAGGGCCGCCTTGGCCGCTGCGTAGTGGGCGTGGCCGCGGACCGGTCTCAGGCCCTCGATCGAAGCGATGTTGACGATAGCCGCGCCTGGAAGCATATGGCGGGCCGCGGCGGAGGTAAACAGGTGGGCCGAGCCCAGATTCGCTTCAATTACCTCTATCCAGGAAGCCTGCTCGAGCTCGAGAAGGGGGGAGGAGGGGTAGCTACCGGCGTTGTTCACCAGGACAGCCAGGCCTGCCTCGCCGGAGAGCCGTGCGGCCTCATCGACACAACGTCGGACCGAAGCCTCGTTGGCGCCGTCCGCAGCGAGGCAGACGTGATGCCCCGGCCCCGGCAGAGCCGCCGCGGCCGCCTCGGCCCGTTCCGGGTGATCACGATAATGGAGCACGATCGAGGCTCCAGCCCGGGCGAAAACAAGGGCGATGCCCAAGCCAAGGTTGCCCGAGGCCCCGGTGACCAGCACCGTCTTCCCGCCGAAATCCAAAAGTCCTTCCAGTCCGCTCATTTCCAGAATCTATTACGTTGCACGACGAGGGACAAGGGAACCGCGGCCTCCCGTATGCTGATCGCCCTTGCTGCGAGCGGGAATGAGGGAATCGATCGCCAGCTCACGCGATACGAATTTCATGAAACCTTCAGCGCTGATTTCCTTGCGGAACCCGAGTGGCGCGAAGGTTTCCAGTAGCGGCCTGCGAGAAGCGTGCTTGGAGGTCGTTTGAACATCTTCTTGATTCGCTCGATATCGGCATTGATAGCCTTGAGCGCCAAAACGAGTGTCTTCCGTGTGACAATAGTTCTTGCCGGCAGGGCTTCTACTTAGGCCTGGATTTTAGCCCGGAGCTCCTCGAGGCGATCTAGCTCTTCGGCGAGCACTGAATCCATTAGGGTGGCCCGCTCCCAATCGGCGGCTAGCGCCCTTTACCTTTTGTTCATACTACGTACGCAAAAGCACGACCTCTGAAGGAACACCCTTCTTCGCATTGCGCGGGCGGACCTTGATTTCCATTTCCAATTCCATTTCGGTGAGGTACCTTATCAAGGTCGAAAGCTTAATATCTGTCCGGCCCTCGAGACGGGAAATGGCCGGTTGAGAAAATCCCTTAATATCCGTCTGTTTTATATTGTACTGCTGGCGCAACTCGGCGAGCTTGAGAATGAGGAGTTCTCGCTCATAGATTTCGTCAGAGCGCGCGATGGATTCTTTGGACATCACGCCCTCCATCGCCTTCATCGCATTTTTCACCGCTGCCATCTCACCCTCCAACCGGCTACAGGGTAGCCAGATATTCCTCATACAAGGTTTCCGCTCGCGCAATCAATTTCCTGTAAAACCGCTTGTCCTCAGACCCGCCCTTCACATCCCCTGTCAGAAGCAAGCAAACCCGGTCGCCGGTAAAGATAAAGGCGATCCGGTATTTACGTCCCTGTGCCTGTACTCGAAGCTCTTTCAGGTTCGGGTATGCACTTCCTTTGAGCGTGTCCACGTAGGGGCGACCAAGCTCCGGCCCCCGCGCAATGAGGAGCTTCACATAGGCGCGCGTAGCCTCCTGCACCGGCTCATCCTGGGCCACAAACCAGTCCATGTATTCGCGCGTGCTTTCGAGGGTCCGTTCCTTCGCGGACTCTCGTGAGCCGCTCCTTTTCCCTGCGCCCATTGTAATAGTATAACCTCTAAGGCATATAACCTCAAGGTAATTTCTCAACAGCCCCCGATAAGGGATCGCGCGCCGTGAGTCTTGGCCGCCTGGAAAGCCATGGCTGGAATGCGCGACAGGCTCATCCATGGCTATGACAATGTAAATCTTGGCCTTGTCTGGTCTACCATTTAGGTTACGATTCCGCCATTGATCCCGCGCATTGCGGAACCGAGAAAGAGACTGTCCATATCATGATCCCTTGAGCAAGGGCTGTTGGTTGATTGGCCTGATGCCTGCCTCGCGTGCTAGTCCCAGAGCAGCTCAGGGCCAAGACTCGAAAGGGCCTTGTCGACGCTCGCAAGGGGGAGTCCCTCGATGAGGGACTGGGCGGCGAGCATCCTGTCAAAGGGATCGCGATGCTCCCCGCTAAGAGCTCCGGCGCGAAGGGCGTGGACTGTCATCTCCGAAGTTCACTTTCCGGAAGATCGTCGAAAAAGCTGTCGGGGGTCGTTTCGGCATAGCGACCAGGAACTCGCTCCCGGGCTTCCTCGAGGGGGACGAGGCGGGCGAAGGGTTTGCCTGCCTTGGCCAGAATGATTTCCTCGCCCGCGTGGGCCCTATCGATCAGTTTCGAGAAGTTCGTTTTCGCGTTATGAACGTTGACCATGATCATAGGGATAACTTGGTCCGCATTGTGGACTAAGTCAATTGAGGGACAGACCGCCAACGGCGGCCGGAGCTAGGCGAATCGAGGCAGCCAGAATCTCGGCTGCGGTTGGTTGAGGGCCTTGAGGTAACCCTCGAGTCGAAGCGAGGCGTAGAGATAAACCCGCTCGCGGATATTCGTAGGCATCGATCGGTACTCTTCGGTTTTTGCACCTTGGAGAATCAGTTCGACATAGGGCTGACGGATGCTGATGGCACGCGTGATTGCGCGGTCGGGAATCCCTTGGGCGGGGGAGGGCAGGGACTCGGGCTTGCGCCGGGGAGCTGTTCCGCGGGAGAGCGTGTTTGGAATCTCGTCGCGGAAGTGGGCAGCTATTTTTCCCTCGCGAATGAGGAGGGCGAGATTGACAATAGCCTTGCGTTCGAAGACGCAGAGCTGGGAGGGAGTTACCTTCACATTCTCCGCTCCAGCCGTCGACAGGTATCGCGCGAGCTCTTTGCCTCGCAGAACCTCATAACCGCTTTTCGCGAGCTCGGCGCCATGCTTCGCGATGTAGTCGTCAAGCATGGGAAGGTCGATTCCGAAGTGCTCGGCGACATCTTCCTTTTGCGCGTAGTGGCCGCCGCGAAAGCGACGAGTGGAGATGTCGATCGAGGCGCCGAGTATGTCGACTGCCTTTTTATCGGAGAGGATTTCGTAGCGGGCGCTTTCGGAATCGGGATAGTTTCCGCTCTTCGGCATTTCATAATTCCTTTCCAGCCCGGGAGTCGGTGCGATCGCGCTGTTTGATTCTGTCACTACTACGCGATCCGAGATGGCGAGTCGCTCACCTTAACCCTCGGCTCTGCTCGCTTCATAGTGAACATGAGTTTTGTCCTCACCCTCTTCTTCAATCAAGGTTCAGACTCTCTAGTTCTTTTATAGTGACCGACGGGCAGGCTGGAGAGTATCGCTTGGTTTCTTGACCTCGCGAGAATCGAGATGACGAGGGTTCGGCTCTTTTGCGGCAGGCTGGCCAAGAGGGGCGAAAATCGCGTTCTCCAATCGGGCAAGGAGCAAAGGAGCGAAGCCATTTCGATGCCTGTCGTGAGATCTTTTTCTCTTTTCGTTGAACTATCGCGACGGTCGCTGACAATCAATTTATGGAAACAGAAACGAATCGGATCGGGGACCATGATACGATGGCCTTCATGGACTACGGGGATAGTATCCTCCAGAAGCATATCCATGTACCTGAGGCTTTGTGCAGATATCGCAAGGCCGGGTATTAGGTAGGGAACCTGGTCGCCTTTGCCGCGATCTGGAATGAGGAAATCGATCTCCATCTCACGCGATACGAATTTCATGAAACCTTCAGCGCTGATTTCCTTGCGGAACCCGAGAGGAGCGAACGTTTCCAGCAGCGGGCCGCAAGAAGCATGCTTTGGGGGTCGTTTAAAAAGCAGATCTATATCAAGCGTGCGGAGCGCGGAGAGTTCTGGCGGATTGTTGAAATAGCGCCGGTACAGAAATTGCGCCCAACCGCCGACGAGGACTATATCCGCGAGTATGCCCGCCTCGTCGAGTGCGGCAATAACGGCGCCGAAAGGATCTGCTTCGTCAGGCATTGAGCATCTTCTGTATTCGCTCGATATCGGCATCGATGGCCTTAAGTTCCCCGATGAGTGTCTTTCTTTGGTCAGCCAGTCTGACAGCCTTGGCCGCCGCCTCGCCTTCAATCGGACCTACATAGTCCGTCCGCACCCGTTTCCCCTCGCGATAGGCGCGATAAGCATAGGGGCGACCACGTTTCCGCTTTGTGACAATAGTTCCAGCCGGCAAGGCTTCTACCTCGGCCGCGAATTTTGCCCGGAGCTCCTTGAGGCGATCTAGCTCTTCGGCGAGCACTGAATCCATTACAGCCACGGCGCCCTTCCTATATGTTACCCAACAATCCTAATTTTATCTTGCACTGTTGGGTAACGCAAGCCTGCACGCCCTCAGGATAAAAGGAATTGGCTTGACATCGCCGTCGGAGAAATAGCAGTAGACGAGGAAATCGTCTTTGGGTAGGAACGCAGGACCTGGACCACTCGACTACCTCTCCAGTACGAGCTTGAGCTGGGGAAAGGGAAAGGCGCCTTTCATGCCCTCACTCCTTGTTTTCCGCGGCCATCGGCGCTTCGCCCTCGTCATCGAAGCCCTCAACCTTCTCGTAGGCGGCGCGAAGGTCGACCCCGTGCCCCTCCTTCTTCGCCATTTTGTCTTGGATGTCGAGCGTTTCGAGGCTGATCGTCACGAGGCGCTTGATAAGGGAAACCACATAGTCCTTGTAGTCGGCGAAGCGGTAGGTATTGAACTTGTCGCGGAGCACCTTCTCGTCCTCGCGGAGCGGCTTGGCCCTGCCCGCGGCGATGTCGGCGTCGGAGGGCCAGTGCCGCTCCGAATACTGGTCGAGGACCCATTCGATGGCGCTCTTGTTGCCCAACCGATAGTCAAAGGCTCGCGGAGGGATGCCCGAAAGGATGCTCCCGTCAGAGAAAATCACATTTCCCGAATAGCTCCTCGCTCCATTGTCCCCCACTGCATACTCGGCCTTATGATTCTTTCGCTTCGACCCGTCACCAGGGAAGAGGGAGATTGCTTTCGCCTCTGGCTGCTTCTCGAAGTCGATATGGATCTCCATAAGGCGTCCGCCCCACTCGGCCCATTTTTGGAAATCGGCGTAGAGGGGGATGCGAGGATACTCGCGCTTCAGGTCGAGGGCGTATTTGGCCCGATAGGCAGGGTTGTGGAGGACGGCGTAGACGTAGTGGAAGATGTCTTCCTTGGCGATCTTGGAATCCTTGTAGTTGTCACGGAAGAGGGAGAGGGACCAGTCGGTGATGTTGTCGAGGCGGGTGCTCTTAGGAAGACATTCTTTAGGGAACCACAGACAGGGATCGGTCGCAAAAATGGAGTAATTAGGGATCATATCCGAAGCAAGAATAGTGAACGGCAAACGTACTCCATACTGTACACCGATTTGGCGATTTTTGATTTGCATCCTATCCGGGAATACAACTGGGATTTTGTACCTCATCTCATTCAATTCTTTGGAATAGTAAAGAGGCCTGGCTACAAATGGCCTGTATAAGGAATTTCTGATTGCTTCTTTTTCAAAGACATAACGTTTCCCTTGATGCAAGTCTTTGAGAACCGCTCGACTCCATTTAAAATCCATTTTTCTGGTTTTCTGCGTAACTTCATTGTTGTAAGAAGAAATTAGCGATTTTATCTTATTTTGGAGGTTGATTTCATCCATATCATAGACCCATTCATCACGCGCGGTAACGATTCCAAGCGAAAAGAGTTGAAAGATAGTACCTTCGCCTTCCTTTCCCTGCTTGGCTTCCTTGCTGCAGAGCGCAACAAGGCTTTGGAAGTCGTTGTCGCTCTGTCCAATCCAGTCATCGTTTTCATTTGGAATTATGGGAATCAGTGCTTGCACCCCAAGGACATAGTCGACCTTTTCTTGATAGCTGGTATAGTCAGCTACTTCAGCAAGGGAGACTGAAAATGCATGAGTCTCTTTCTTTCTCTCAAGTATGCTTATAGCGATGCCGACGCGCACCGCGTCATTGAAAATGTTGCCGCCATTTCTTTTTCGTAAATCACCGCTCGTGTGCGCGTCTCCCTTGAGGTTGATAACCAAGGCGTGTGAAAATGACTCTCTCACATCCTTCCTGAACCCATCATAGGTTCGCGCGTTGATGAAAGCGTAATTAGTTATAAAGGCGATAATGGTCTCCCTCTTCGCCGCCAGCGAAAAATCCATAGCAAGCCTGAAGAACCTCGCGAAGAGGTCGTAGCACTTGGTCTTCTGCGCGGTCGACTTCGCGACGAAGGTTTCCTTGATTCGCGCGTCGATGAGGGGGTAGGCCTTGTTCTTCGCCCTGTCGTTCTCGTTTTCCTGGTTGGCGCGGTAGGGCGGGTTTCCGATGATGATATCGAAGCCGCCCGACTCAAAGGCGTCGTGGAAATAGAGGTGCCAGAGGAAGTAGGGCTTTTCACGGAGGGAACCCGAGGCGAGGCCGCGAAAGGCCTCGAGGCGGGACTCGGCGATGCTGAGGGCCTCGCGGGCCTTGTCGCGCGTCTTCTCCTTGGATTTGCTTGGGTCCATTTTGAAGGCGTATTCGGCCTTAGAAAGTTCGTCTCGGCGAATCTCCGCGATATGAGCAATGGTCTTTTCGACATGGGTCATCTCGAGGGCCTGGATGAGGTCGCGGTGTCTGTGCTTGGCCTCGGGGATCTGGTCGGGGTTGAAGTAGGCATCCAGTAGTTCAAGGACATTTTCCGACGAATCGGAAAGGATCTCCATAAAGCTCTTCTGGCCCTTTTTGTTGAGGCGGCCGAGCTCGGCCTCGCCGAAGAGTTCCTCGGGTTTCTTCTCGACATTCTTTCTGTACTCGCCGGGATCGAAGACGATCGGGATGTCCTCCCATGCCTCGGCCAGACTGTCGCCCTGCATTATCTTGAAGTCGAGGTTGGGGAGGGGCTCTGGTTCCTTCGCGTCCACGACGAGGGCGAGGAAAAGACGGAGGCGGGCTATGTCGACGGCGCCGGCGTCTATGTCGACGCCGTAGAGCGAGGAGCGGATGATCTCCCGCTTCAGGGCTTCCCGGTCGCTCTTCTCGCCTCCCTCCTCGGCTATGGTCTCGCGGAGTGCGACGAGCTCTTTCAGCATGCCAAGGGGAAAGGCGCCGGAGCCGACGGCGGGGTCGAGGACCTTGATGTTCCTCGCGGCAAGCTCGATCTTCGCGAGCTCGCGTTTTCCGAGTCCCTCCACCTCGTGGGCGGAGAGGAGGCGCTTGATCGACCTGCCCTTGTCGTCGTCGCGGTCGCAGCCGAGCTCGCGGCAGAGATGGAGATGGAGACTGTTCCGGCACATGAACTCCACGACCGCGTAGGGCGTGTAGATGGTACCGTTCATGTCCTTTTCGTTGTCTTCGATGAGGCGCTCGAAGATTCGACCCAGCATCTCGGGATCGACGCCGATCTCCTCGTCGCCTTCGTCGTGCTCGTCGACGGTGAAATTGTAGGTGGCGAGAAAATCGAGGAGATCCTCGAAAAAGGCCCCGCTCAGTTTGATCTTCTTGTTGACGCCTTCGAGGTCGTAGTCGGCCTCGAAGAGGCCGCCGTTGAGATAGGGGATCATCGTGCCCGAGAGCCTGAAGAGGTCGCCCTTCCTCGGCTTGTTGAGGGTTTCGAAAAACAGGGGAACGAGGGCCTCCACATAGAAATCGCGCTTATAGGTCTTGAAAAGGTCCGAGAGGAAGTCGCGTCGCCCATCGCCCTTCGCGTAATCGGCGGCCCCGAGCCAGCCCTTCTTTTCGAGGAACTTGAGAAAGACGAGGCGGCCGAGGAGCTTTTTCGCGAAGTCGCGGAGCGGCTTGGCCTCGGGGCTGTGGACGCCAAGACTGGCGCGGGGAGGGAAGCCGAAGAGGGCCCGGTTGGCCGGCTTGGCGAGTTCTTCCACGCAACGTTCGTAGTGGCTCTTGTACTCGGCGAAGAAAGCCTCGCCGACGGCCTCGACGGAAAAGGCCGCTTCGACATCGGCGAGTCCTATGGCGGATCGCGAGTCTCCGAGCTTCGAGCGACTGGCCTTCGCTCCTCCGCTTATGGAAACCCCTCCGGTTGAGAGCCGGTCGAGTTGGAGGGCAGGTGTATGGACGTTCTCGCCGGGTCCGAGGAGGTAGCTGCACCGATGAAGATCCGTCGCCTGGCTGGTGAAGGATCCCTTTTCGTCCCTGGCGGCCCTCTTCCACGCGTAGCCAAGCCGCCAAGATTCCTCGCCTTCCTTGAAATAGAAGGCCAGAACGCCGGAAACGGAGTCGGCGGCGCTGTAGTAGGAATCGACGGCCCTTCTAAGTCCCACGCGATTCCGCCTCAGCGCAAGGTCGCCCCCTATTTGGACGAAGAGCACTTCGATGAGTTTCGTCGTCGCCTCATCGCAAGCGATCTGGCCCGCCCGCTTTATCTCGAAGCCGTTTTTTGACTGCGCTTGGTAGGTCAGATGTTCAAAGGAGCGGAAGCGAGGGCCGAAGATGGCTTCGAGAAGGCTCCGGGCGCCCTTCTCGGAAAAGCCCGCGGCGAGAATGGACTGCGTTGTGTTCATGTTTTTTCCTTTTTGCTCTGCGTCCACGTTTCGGCCATCACGAAGCGTATCGGCTCGGTCGTCGCGCGGAGGCTGCCTGGCCGAGCCGTCTCGGGAAGCTCCATCGCCTCGATGCCATAACTCCGGAGAATGACCGCGAGATGGAGGGCGAGGGCCTCGTCCGCCACATGGCCGGAATTGCGTTCGGATTCATTGATCACCCTGACGAGACTCTTTGTCGCCGCCCCGGCGCGAATGAGGTCGATGGCCTTCGCGAAGAGACGCGATTCACCTTCCCCAAGACCCGCGAGCTCGGCGCCGAAGCCGGCCATGAATCCCTGGAGGCAGAGAAGGGCCCTGTTTTCTTCCCGCGAAAAGCTGCGCACCCTCGTCTCGTCCTCCCTGCGGCTCTCCTCCATCCTTGTATGGACAATGCGGGCGGCGTCTATTTCCGACTCCCAGGCGACCTCGACATCGAGGCCCTTTTCTTCCTCGGTTGCCGCAAGAAGCGAGGCGGCCTCGATGAGACTAATTGGGTTGAAGGCTCCGGACCCTCGCTTGAGATAGAAAATGTCGCTTCGCTCGGTAGCGAAATGAACGAAGGAAGCCGGGGTGGAGCCTGCGGATTCGCGGACGCAGCGGAGGGCCGGCGGCAGGGCAAGTATTTTCTCATAGCGTGTCGGCTCCTCCTCTTTGAGGCGTCGGAGATCGAGGAGGAGGCGGAGTTTGGGACTGGGCCCCTCGTCCTCCATCCCCTTTCCGCCATAGAGGCCGAAGTGCCCCACCTCTTCGAGGGGCGAATAGATGGCCGCGTCCTCGCCGAAGGCGGAGTGAAAGGCCTGGAGCTTCATCTCGGCCTTCTTCTTGAGCTCGATCTGGTCCTCGACGCGGGCCAGGGGGAAGAAGTTATATATGAAGACCTTGTCGGCAATCGATCCCACGCGGTTGACGCGGCCGACGCGCTGGAACATGCGTACGGAGTTCCACGGGGTGTCGTAATTGACGATGGTGTTCGCCCTGTGAAGATTCACTCCCTCGGCGAGGACATCGGTCGCGATGAGGATTCGGTAGCGGTCTTCCTTGGCCGCGGCCGGATAGTTGGCGTCGAAATTCGAGCGGATGGCGAGTTCCTTTCCGTCCCTGTCCTCCGCCGATACGGCGAGCACATCCTTTCTCCCAAGATCGGCGAGTCGCTTTTCGAGCATGCGAACGGTGTCTTCCGACTCGGAGAAGACCACAAGGCGGCGACCTGGATTGGAGCCTTCCCTGAGCCAGGTATCGAGGTGGCCGGCGAACTCGTCGAACTTGGGGTCTTCGGCGACGGCATCCCATCGCTCGATGAGCGAAGAAAGTACGGCGCTGTCCGTGACGAGGTCCTTCTCGAAGGAAGGGTCGAAATCGGAGGGGAGGAATTCGCTGATCGAGGGGTCGGTCGCCCGCTGGGTTTCGAGGGCGAAGAGGAGGCCATCAAGGTCCTCGTTCCCGACGAAATCCGACACGGAAATGGAGTTGGAATAATAGATGCGACCTTGGCGGTACATCGAAAGAAGGCTCGAGTTGTCGCGCCCAAAATTGTGGAGGGAACTCCTAAACGCCTCGAAGCTCGAATCGAGGCGCTTCATGAAAAATCGCCTGAGGAGATCGGCCAATTGTACGAAGGTGTTCTCGGGAATGTCGAAGCGTTCGCGCGCCTTGCCTCGGAGGTAATGGAGGCGTCGGTGGTAGGCGTAGGCGAGGCCCCTCGTGAGGGCCTCGAGGGTATCGTCAAAGAGCGTGTCGACATCGCTGTCGAGAAAATAGCCTATAGAACGGGGATCCTGCACCTTGGGAAACGAGATGCCTTGATCGATGAGGTCCTTCTTGTACAACTCATTGTCGAGAAGGTCTGACCTTGTTCTCCTGATCGTGATGTCGGCGAGCACGAGATTCCTGATTTCCTCATAGATCAGCTTTACTTCTTCGTGGGCTTCGCTCCTGCTGGTGCCGCGTCGCTTGGCCTCCACGAAGCGGCCCTGCTTGTCCTGGAAGAATGTCGTGAGATCAGTGACACCAAGGCTTGAGGCCCTCGTGTCTTGAAAGAGATTGATGAGATTGAGGATTTCGAGGGGTTCATTGTTGACCGGGGTCGCCGAGACGAGGATGACATTCTTCCGCCCGAGCTCGCCTCCCTCCTTGCAGATCCGCTCGAGCCTGGCGTAGGCCTCGGTCTTGGAGTTGCGAAAATTGTGCGCCTCGTCGACGATGACCATCGCGTAGCCCTCGGGATCGCTCACCTTGTGAAGACTACCCGACGAAACGATTCGGAATTTTTTGGCGGGCACCTGAAAAGAGGCGAAGGTCTTCTCCCAATTGTCCATGAGCACTGGCGGCGCCACGATGAGGGCCTTGGCTCCCTTGTCCTGGGAGGAGAACCATCTAAGTAGGAGGACTGTCGCCACGACGGTTTTTCCGAGGCCGACAACATCGGCGAGGAAGAAACCCCGATGCCGTTCGAGGATGCCGAGCCCCTCGTTGACGGCGTCTATCTGGTAGGAAAGGCGCTTATATCCTGAGGGAAAGAAGCCTTCTATCCCCTTGCCCTCATAGTCGACCTGATCCCTGAATACCTCATAGAGAAATCGGTAGTAGAAGTCCGAGGGCCTGATCGAGCTCGCTATAAAGGCCCGCGACCTCACGGCCTCGGCAAGCTCAACCGGGATGAGTTCCGAGCTCTCGCCCCACAGACGCTCGAATTCGGAGTGGGCGAAACCGATCGCCCTCGATTCGGTCGTCTCGAGGTTGAGCTCGTAATTGCGCCTCCCCTCCTCCGCGGCGATGCCGAGACCCGGACCGGTGAAATTGGAGGAACCCGTGATGAGGTAGGCGAACTTCGGGGCACCTGGACTCCAACCCTCCTGGGTGAAGAGATAGAATTTGGCATGGACGACCCGGCGATCGTAGGCCCGCATTTCGAGCCTTCCCGAGAGGACGTCCTCGACGAAGAGCTTGAGCCCCGCCTCCACCTCGCGCCGATAACCCTGGGCCTCGATGCCTTGGCAGATTTCCCTGTAGGCCGCCTCCCTCACGAGGGCTTCTCTTTTCTCCTTCGCCTGACGATACCAGCCCGCCGACAGTGGGTCAGCGTTGATGCCAATGATGATCCTGATTTTTCTAAGCCCCTTGAGACTCTCTGCGAGAGGGAAGTATCCGGAAGATCGAAAGTAGCCGACGAGGGAATCAAGATTCGCGTCGCCGCTCGCTATTCCCGAGAGAAGGTCTCGAAACCTCTCGTACAGGGAATAATCGTCATTGGTGTAGATGTGGCTTTCGAGGATTTCGTTTTTGTTCCGCATTTTGATCTTTACTCCTCCGCCTTGCACGTCGCAATAGTACCCTCACCCTTTGCTGTCGTCAAAGGTCGATGGCTGTCGATATTTCTTGCGTCCCCCGCGTTTTCATCTCACGATGAACCTTGACCGACTGTATCCTCGTGACTACAGTACGTTTATGGTCGAAATCCGCAAGACCGCCGCATTCGCTCGATGGCTCGACGATCTTCGCGACACTAAAGCGCGAGCGCGAGTTCAAGTGTGTATGGAACGGCTAGCGAGGGGGAATCCGGGCGATGTAGTTCCGGTGGGCGAGGGGGTATCGGAAATGCGGATTGATTATGGACCAGGCTATCGGGTGTATTACAAACAGCGAGGGGAGGATCTGATCTTTCTTTTGGCGGGCGGCGACAAAGCCAGTCAAGCGAGAGATATCCGGCTGGCCCTGCATATGGCGCGAAATCTCGAGGAGTAAGCAGAATGACCAAGACCATTACAACGCGATACGACGTCGCCGAGCATCTCAGGAACCCGGAGGAAATGGCTGCCTACCTCGAAGCCTGTCTCGAGGAGGCGGAAGGGGATGCCGCTTTTATAGCTAAGGCCCTCGGAGACATCGCGCGGGCCAAGGGCATGTCGCAGGTCGCTCGCGACGCGGGGCTCTCCCGTGAAAGCCTCTACAAAGCGCTTTCGGGGGAGCGCAATCCCGATTTTGACACCATTCTCAGAGTCATCGCCGCTCTTGGTTTGGAATTGCATGCGGGGGCGGGCCGGTCCCATATAAAATCCTCGAACTAACTGAGGCCTTCCCCCGCGTCCCCCTGGTCTGACGCGACGCCACCCCGACCTTCCCCCGCGTCACCCCAGCCTTCTGTCACGCCACCCCGGCCTTGCGCCACGCCACCCCGGCCTTCCCTCGCCCCCCGCCTCATTGCCCTCCTCCGGGGCAGGCGCTATGCTGACATCGGCTGGAGGGGCCGCGATGAACGATGCCGACAGGAAAGAGGCGCTCGAGCGAGAAGCCCTCGGCTACATCAAGCTGGGGACCCTCGTGCAACGTCGAAGGACGGCGGAGAAGGCGGCCCTGGTGGCACAGGTCCTCTCCGAAGGCCTTCCTGTCGACGAGAAGATCCGGAGGATCGAGGGCATCGACGCCCAGCCCCTTCCCCTCGATGAGCGGAGGTTCCCCGCGAGGTCTCCCGCCACGGTGCCTGCCTCTCCCTCGAAAAAGCGAATGAAGGAGTCGGTCATCGCCGCGGCTCGCCATCGTGCGAGGCGAAAGGCCGATGTGGTTCCTTCCAGCTTCCTCAAGTATGTGTTCAAGGAGGGGAGGGAGATCAGGGCGAAGGCGAAGGCGAACGTTTTCATAAAGGCCGGCATTTTCAAGCTCACGCTGGAGAGCGAGTCGGTGAAAGGCTTCCTCGAACTGGTCAAGAAGAATCACCTTCCCTCCCTGTCGGCGGCCCTCGATGTCGGCCTCAAGGAGGGCTGGCGATTTCTCCGCAAGGAGGAATACAACCTCCTTGCCACCCTCAAGCGCCTGGTCGCCGAGCTGGATGGGCTTCAGCTTGAAGGGGTCGTCAAGGGCTATGTTCCACCGGCGCGGAGGCTCTTCGGCATCGAAATAGCCTTCTTCACCTTTGTCGCTTACCGCTCGGTCGCGGTCGGCACATCGCGGCTCTTCGGCCTCGAGGAGCTCCTCTCCAAGCTCTCCTATTCCGAAAAGGAAGGGTCCGAAGCCCTGGCCTCGGGCGCCTTCCTCCTCAAGGACGAGGGGCCTCCCCCCTGCCTCCAGGATTTCATCCTCGCAGTGAACATGGTCCGCGCTCGCCGTCATCTCTCGATCGCCGACCTGCTCCGGCCCGAGGGCGAGGCCCTGGTGAGCGCCACCGAATTCGACTGTGGCGACGAGGTCCAGGACGCGATCGACACCCATATTGCTGACCTCCTCGTGCGTC
>JAJXVS010000287.1 GCA_021782015.1 bacterium
GAAATTGTCAGGAATCTTCGGAATTTCGCCCGCGAGGATTCGGAAGCCGATTTCTCCGACTACGACATCGAGGAGGGGCTCAGGAGCACCCTCATCGTCGCGAGAAACGAGGTCAAGTATGTCGCCGCCGTCGAGTTTTCCCCGGGCGGCGTGCCGCACATCCCGGCGGTGGGCGGCGAGATCAACCAGGTCCTCCTCAACCTCGTTTTGAACGCCGCCCAGGCCATCGGCGAGCAAAAGCGGGATGGGCTCGGTCGCATTCTCATCGCCACCTCCGTCGAGGACGACCGCGTCGTCCTCAACGTCGACGACGACGGCCCCGGAATTCCCGAGGCCCTGAGGCTTCGGGTCTTCGATCCCTTTTTCACGACAAAGGATCCGGGAAAGGGTACGGGCCTCGGTCTTTCCATCTCCTACGACATCATCGTCACCAAGCACGGGGGGCGCCTCATCGTCGGGGATTCCCCCCTCGGAGGCGCCTCGTTCCGCATCGAGCTGCCTCTCCGGCGGACAATCGATAGTACTAAATAGTTATACCTTGAACCTCGACACGAGGGCGTTCTGGCGTTCCGAGAGCCGCGACAGGTCCTCGGCGGAAAGCAGAATTTGCGAGCTGGAGGCTTCCAGGGAGCCGGCGATCCGGCTGACCTGCCCGATATCGCCGGCGATCCGTTCGAGCGAGGCTTCGGCTCCGATGACATTGCCGTTGGCTTCCTCCACGCCCCTTGCCGCCTGTCCCATGTTCGAGGCGACTTCCCGTGTCACCGTCGACTGCTCCTCCATCGCCGCGGCTGTGCCGGAAACGATCAGGTTGACCTCGGCGATGGTCCTTGAGACGACGCGGATGTCCTCGGTGGTCCTCGCGGTCGAGGCCTGAATGCCTTCGATCCGGGCCTTGATGTCGATGGTGGCGGCGGCCGTCTGCCGCGAGAGTTCCTTGATCTCGTTGGCGACGACGGCGAAGCCCTTGCCCGCCTCGCCCGCGCGGGCGGCTTCGATGGTGGCGTTGAGGGCGAGGAGATTCGTCTGGCTCGAGATTTCCGTGATCGTCTCGGTGACCTTGCCGATCAGCCGGGCGGAATCGTCCAACTCGCTCATGGTGGCCGAGACCCTCGCGGTCGCTTCGACCGCCTTCGAAGTCGATTCTCGCGCCCGGCTGGCATCGTCGGCAATGGAGCCGATCGTGGCCGTCATCTCCTCGGCGGCCGCCGCGACATTGGAGAGGTTCGCGCCGGTCTGTTCCATCGCCGCTGAGACGCCGCCCATGTTCTCGCCCACGCCCTTGGACGATTCGATCAGGGAGCGGGCTCGCCCGTTCATGGCGCTCGAACTGCCGTTCATTTCGCGTGCGATGGCGGCGAGCTCGGTCGAAGAGGAGGCGACCCCCGCGCTCCCTTCCTTCACCTCGGCGATGATCGTGGCGAGAGAGCCGACGAAGGAATTGAAGGCTTCCGCCAGTTGCCCGAGCTCATCACGCGATTTGGTGTGGATGCGATACCGCAGGTCACCCTCGCCCCGCGACATCTCCTTCAGGGAATCCGACAAAGTACGTACTGTTCCCAATATCGAGCGGAGCAGGGTGATGGCGAGAAAGACGAGGAGAGCGGCGAGGAGGAGGACGACGGCCTCCATGATGAGGAGATCCCGGTTGTAACTCGCGGCCAGCGACGAGACTTTCGCCCTTATGTGGCGGGCCGAGGTGTCGATCACCCCGAACAGCTGATCGATGAAGGCGGTTTCGATCTTGAAAAGGGCCGGCGCGTCGAGGCCGTAGCCGCCCGCGGAACTCTTCGAGGCGATCGTCTTTACGGCTTGCTGGATCGCCCGATATCCCTCGCTCGCCATCGCAGCGTCGAGGGCGGCGCGGTCTTCGGCCGAAAGAATGATGGCGCGGGAACCGAGGAGGGCATCCATTTTGGCCGAAAGACCCACCAGCGCGAGGCCCTGTTCGAGGCTTATCGCCTTGTCGCTCGCGGTATAGGCGGCGATCGTGCCGCGGAGGAGTCCGGCAGATTCTTTCGCGTCCTCGATCAGGATTATCGAGGTGAGGGCCTTGCCCACCCCGAAACTGGTATCGCCTTTCGCGATCTCCGTCTCGAGCGAAAGGAAGGCCGCGATGTCCTGGCTGTAGGCGCGAAGGACATCGGCCGTCGCGATCCCGCGGGCGTCCACCCGCGAGCGAAGGGCGATCAGGCTTGCCCCTGCGTCGAGGGCGGCTTGCTTGGCGGCTGCCGGCACCGAGGCCTTCGCGAGCTTCGGCGTGAGCTTGACCAGGGCGGCATCGGTTGCCGCGCGGCGCGCGGCGAGGCTGGGGGCGTCGACCCCGTTCGAGAGGAAAAGTGAACTCGTGCCCCGCTCGATTTGGGTCGCGTGCACCAGGGCGGCGACGCCGATCACGCAATCGGTGTTGGCCGCTATCCTCCCGTAGAGGGCCGCATCGGAAAAGCCCCGCGCGAAATAGAGGCCCATGAAGGCAAGAGCGAGTAGCCCCGGTGCGCCAACCAGGACGAGCAGCTTGAGCCGGAGGGAAACGGGACGTATCATGCCAGGGCTCCTTGGGGAGTTGCGATTCTTTTTTCCGCGGCCTCGCGGATAGGCCGGCCGGATCGCCGCGAGGGACGTGCCGCAAAGTATGGCGTGCGCCTTTGCGAAATGCCACTGTCATGGCCGATTCGCCCGAACCCAGGTCAATTTCGTCATGGCGCTGCCTT
The DNA here is from genome assembly GCA_021782015.1 of bacterium. Classification (GTDB taxonomy): domain Bacteria; phylum Spirochaetota; class Spirochaetia; order Treponematales; family Rectinemataceae; genus CAIJMU01. The sequence goes on from JAJXVS010000287.1 coordinate 2,712, forward strand.
TCCTCGACTGAATGCGCCTTGACCTTTTTGCAGATCGGCTATATTCTAGGCATATGACAATAATCTGTCGGAAAATCGTAGGGCCCTCCGGATCGAGGGATGTGAACTATCGTTGCGTCAACAAGGAGAATCGATGATGAAAATCGCAGTACCATCGCGAAACGGTCAGGTGGACGAACATTTCGGCCATTGCAAGGAATTCCTCGTGTTCCGCCTCGAAGGCGGCCAGCTGATCTCCGAACCGGCGATCGCCTCGGGCGATAGCTGCGGCTGCAAATCCGGCATCGCCTCGGACCTCGCGCGAGCCGGCGTCACCCACCTCGTCGCGGGCAACATGGGCGAAGGCGCGCTTCGGGTCCTCGTCGCCAACGGCATCGCCGTCACGCGGGGCGCGACGGGCGACGTCTCCTCGGCGGTCCACGCCTTCGCGGAGGGCGCTCTTGTGGACTCGGGCGCCGGTTGCGCCAGTCACGACGCGCACGGCCACGCAGAAGGGCATAGTTGTGAGCATGGGCATCATGGCGCGGCGGCGGGTGTCGTGACGCCGTCCAGGAACCTCCGGTAGTCCGCGAACATCTTCCCGCTGAGGAGGATGGTCGCGTGGCTCTCGTCGTAGCCCAGGGCCTCGATGCCCCTGGCCTTCGCGAAGGCCAGGGTTATAGCCTCGGGCGTCAACTGGTCGCGACGGGCGTATTGGATGAGGACCCTTGTCGAGCCCGGTTTCCAGGCTCGGTCCATCGGGGAGATGGCGCGATACGCCTTTTCCACGAGGCTGTCGGGGTAGCCGGCGGCCCGGAGCCCGGCGCGGAGGCCACCCATCGCGGGATTGCCCATGATGGAGTTCCAGTCGAGGACGGGGATCATGAGGGCCAGGTGGTCGAAGTGTTCCCTTTCCGCCAGAAGCAGGAGGAAGGCCGCGCCCATCGATCCGCCCCAGGCGGAAAACGAGGAGGCGCCCCGTCCGCGTAGATAGTTCATGCCCGTCTCCAGTTCCCCGAGAACCGTCTGGACCGTTTCGAGATTGGTCTCCGGATCGGCTGAGAGCAGCCCGTCGCCGCTTTTTTCCCCCGCGTGAATGCGTTCGAGATGGCCGGGAAGGGTATAGAACAGAATAGCGTAATTGTGATCGAGTTCGGTCGCGAAGATTTTGCGTATGAAGAGAAAGGCGAAATCCGAGACCCCGTAGCCCGGCACCCAGAGAATGACCTTCTTGCCGGCCAAATCCCCCCGATAGTACAGATAGAAGATTGCCTCGTCGGGCGTCCGCATGCGCACGGGCGAGGTCGAGGGGAAGCGGAGCCTTTCCTGATGAAGGTCGTGGCCGCCTTCAGAGAGCCTCCAGCGGTCGAGGCTCCCGACGGTCACCTCAACCCGGGGCGGCGCGTCGACCAGGGCGAAGGGATTGAAATTGTCCAGAGTGGACGCGAGCACCTCGGGTCCCCAGAAATGGCCCTCCTGAAAATAGCTGACGGCCCCCTCCATGGCCTTCGCGCTGTCTTTTAAGCCACTGGTATCGAGGCTCGTCTGGAAGCTCGCGCAGCCGGCGAGCGCCAGGGCGGCGAGGGGCAGGGCGAGGGTCGCGGAAATCGACGGGGCAAAGCGGAACAAAGGCATCGCGGTCACTCCAGCTGTCTTTCGATAGGTTGTGACCGAGAAGATAGCGAAAATTCCGCGAGGCGGGAAATTGAAGCCTCAGGTCCGCTCCGTCATGGCGAGGAGGACCGTGTCCCGGCGGAGCATGCCCTTGAATTTCCCTGCGTCGTCGACGATCGGAATCCGCTTGAGGCCTCGCTCGGTCATGAGGCGAAGGGCGGCTTCCAGCGTCGCTCCTTCCCCTATCGATTCGACTTTCTTCAGCATTATGTCGAATATGGTCCGGGTCGAGTT
>JAJXVS010000288.1 GCA_021782015.1 bacterium
GCGAACACAACGACGCGAACTTTCTCGCCCTCGGCGGGCGGGTTGAGCTGACCGAATCGGTTGGCGCCATACTCGAAGCATTTCTCGGCGCCAGCTACGAGGGGGGCCGCCATGCCGCCCGCCTCGAAAAGATCGCGGCGCTGGAATCGAAGGGCAACTGAGGGCTGTGGGCGCCCGCCGCACCCGCCACCTACCAGGCGCCCACATCACCCACCAGGCGCTCGCCTCACCCGCCAGCCGCCCGCCTCACCCGCCACCCGCCAGCCGCCCGCCTCACCCGCCACCAGCCAGCCGCCCGCCTCACCCGCCCGAGGATTCCCTGAGCACGAGTTCGGGACGCAGGCAGGGGCCGGGCTCGAAGACCTTGCCATCCCTGAGGTCGAGGAGGGCCGCCATCGCCCTGCGGCCGAGTTCGGGTATGTCGATCCGCACCGTGCTCAGCGAGGGCCTCACGAGGGCCGCGTAGGGGATGTCGTCCACCCCGATCACCGCCACGTCTGAGGGGATTCCGCGCCCCGCCGCCTCGAGGCCGCGCAGCACCCCGATGGCCGTGATGTCGTTGTGGGCGATCACCGCGTCGATGCGGCGCTCGCGCGAAAGGAGGGCGACGACGCTCCGCATGCCTCCCTCTATGTCCGGTTTCGCGCGCACGAGGAGCTCCGGGTCGAAGGCGATGCCGCCGGCGGCGAGGCCAGCCTTGTAGCCGGCCACCCTCCGCCGCGCGCTGCCCGACTCCCTGGGGCCTGCGACGAAGGCCACGTGCCTTCTGCCGGCGCCGAGGAGGTGCGACACGGCCTCGAAGATACCCGCTTCGTCGTCCACGTCCACATTGGCGATGCCCGCCCCCGTGACGAGACTGTTGACGAGAACCGGCCAGTCGAAGCTCGCAGCCTCCTCGCGGAGATGGCGGGCCGGGAGGCGTGAGGCGGCCACCACGACTCCGGCGATGCGCTCCTCGCGAAGCGAGGCGTAGGCCGCGCGCTCGAGGGAGGGTCGCTCATCGGTATTAATTATGAATACATTGACACCACGCCCGCGCGCCTCGTCGACGGCGGCCTTGGCGAGGATCGAGAAGAAGGGGTTGGCGAGGTCCGGCAGGACGATGCCAAGGGACGAGGCGCGCCGCGAGGCGAGGCCTCTCGCGACGGGACTGGGCCTATAGCCCATTCGCGCGGCGATCTCGAGGACGCGACGCCGCGTCTCCTCCCCGACCCCCGGCCGGCCGTTCATCGTCCGCGAGACGGTCATGAGGGAAACGCCCGCTTCCCTGGCCACATCCTCGACGGTGTGCCGTTCTTTCGACATTCCCAAAAGATTACATTGACAAGCCGGGAAACGCAACTATAATCGCGTTAGCGCTAACGTAATCCTCGGCCGTCGCATGGCGGTCAGGCCGTCGTGGCGCGAGGCGGCGGCCCGGCCCGGAAAGGGACGCCGACTGAATCTCCGGGGCATCATCCGCGGCCGACAGGGCACGCGGCAATCGGAGCTGCCATGAAGGACTTCAAGAAGATCTCCGTGCGGAACATGACGAAGCGCTTCGGAGAGAAGATTGCGGTGAATGATTTTTCTCTGGAGTTCGGGAAGGGCGAGTTCGTCACCTTCCTCGGCCCGTCGGGATGCGGCAAGTCGACCGCCCTCAATTGCATCACCGGACTGATACCGATCACGGGCGGCGAAATATGGATCGACGACGAGTGCATCGACGACTCGAAGAACAAGGTGTCGCCCGAAAAGCGCGAGTTCGGAATGGTCTTCCAGAACTACGCGCTCTTCCCCCATTTGTCGGTCCGGGAGAATGTCGCCTTTGGGCTCAAGCTCCGGCATATCCGCCATGCGGAAATCGCCCAACGTGTCGAGGCGGCGCTCAAGCTCGTGCATCTCGACGGCTATGGTTCGAAGTTTCCCTCCCAGATGTCGGGAGGCGAACAGCAGCGGGTCGCCATCGCGCGCTGCATCGTCCTCGAGCCGAGGCTGCTTCTCCTCGACGAGCCCCTTTCCAATCTCGACGCCAAGCTCCGCGTCGAGCTCCGCTACGAACTCAAGGCTCTCCACGAGCGGCTCAAGGTTACGACGATCTATGTCACCCACGACCAGACCGAGGCCCTCGCCTTATCTGACCGCATCGTCGTGCTCAGGCTCGGCAGGATCCAGCAGGTCGGCACGCCCTCCGAGGTCTTTTCGGATCCCTCCAATCTCTTCGTCGCCGATTTCATGGGCTTCAAGAACATGTGGACCGCCAAGGTCGAGTCGCTCAGCGCCAAGGGCGAGCGCCTCGAGGCCACCCTCGACGCCCAGGGCCTCAAGCTCGTCGCGAGTCTCGCCTGGCCCGAGGGCGACAGCCGGCGCGCCGTTATCGAGGAGGCGCACCGGACGGGGCAGCCGATGCGAACGGCGGTGCGGCCCGAAGACATCTCGCTCGCTCCCCGGGGTTCTCACAATTCCTTCGAATGCGCCGCGTCGATTGTCGAGTATCAGGGGCAGGCGAGCCAGGTGAGCGCGACGGTGACCGCGACCGCGGGTCCGGGGCTCGAGGCCCTTCGCGTCGATCTGCGCTCCGGAACCCTCATCTCGGAAGGCGAAGTCTTCTCGGCGTCGATCCCTCCCGAGAAACTCCTCCTCTTCCCCGCCACGGAGAGCGCCGCCGAGGCCTCGAGGTGGACGCCATGAGGGGCGCCGCGGGCAGGGGCATCGTTCCTCTCCTCATTCCCGCCCTCATCTTCCTCGTCCTCCTTTTCCTGTATCCCTTCGCCTACGGGCTCTTCCTCAGCTTCACGAGCGCCAAGGGGCAGTTCACCTTCGGGAATTACCTCCGTTTCTTCAGCGACGCCCGGGACTTCCGCACTATCCTCGTGACCCTGCAGATCTCGGTGCCCGTCACCCTGTTCAATGTTGCCCTCGCCGTGCCCTTCGCCTATTACATGCGGCGTGGGATCAAGGGCGAGAGGATCATCACTTTCTTCCTCATAGTTCCCATCACCCTGGGCACCGTCCTCATCTCCGAGGGCATGCTGACCTTCATGGGGCCGGCGGGCTGGTTCAACCAGCTCCTCATGGCGCTCCACATCGTGAAAGACCCCTTCCAGTTCACGCACAATTACCTCGGTGTTGTCATATCGCTCGCGCTGCAGGGCTTCCCTTACGCCTTCTTGATGCTTCTCGGTTACGTGTCGGGCATCAATCCCGATCTCGAGAAGGCCAGCCAGATGCTCGGCGCCAACAAGTGGCAGACCTTCTGGAAGATTCTCTTCCCCCTCATGGTGCCGGGCATCGCGATCGCCTTCAGTCTCAATTTCGTCATGGCCTTTTCCGTGTTCCCCTCGGCCGTCCTTCTCGGCCAGCCTTCGGGGCCGACGCGCGTCATCGCGATAGCCGCCTATCAGTGGGCCTTCGAGAAGTTCAATTTCAACGCCGCATCGGCAATCTCGATGGTGATGGCCGCCATCGAACTCATCGTGATCTCGGTGGTCCTCGTCTGGAGGAACCGCATGTACAAGGGCGCCACCATGGTGGGCAAGGGGTGATGCCGTGAGCGTCAAATTCAAGCCGTCGCGCATCCTGTTCGTGGCGTCGATCGTCTTCTATGTCTTCATAGTGCTGGGCATCCTCCTCACGGTCGTGCTCAATTCACTGTCCAAGGGCTGGTTCTCCGGCGTGCTGCCGCCCTATCTCACGACCGAATGGTACGCCTACGCGGCGAACGACCACGACATCCCGAGTCTTCTCGGCGTGACCTTCACCGTCGTGATCGCCGACGTCCTCATCTCGCTCCTCATCGCCTTTCCGGCGGCCTATGTCCTCGCGCGGCATGAGTTCAAGGGCAAGGCCCTCCTCCTCTCGGCCTTCCTCCTTCCGATGATCGTGCCTCCGATGACCTACGGCCTCCCCCTCGCGATGCTCGCCTACAAGGTACATATCGCGGCCCGCGTGATCGGCGTTGTGATCGTCAACCTCGTGCCCATCGTGCCATTCATGGTCCTCGTACTGCTGCCCTTCATAGAGCAGGTGGGCACAAACCTCGAGTCGGCCGCCAAGATGCTGGGCGCGAATCGCTGGACGATATTCCGGCGCGTCCTCGTGCCCCTCACGGTGCCGGGCATCCTCACCGCGAGCATTCTTTCCCTCGTCAAGGCGATCTCGATGTTCGATCTCACCTACCTGGTCGCGGGCGGCAACAGTCAGACCATCGTCGTCGCCCTCTACGCCGACGCCTACGCGGCAGGCGCCCGTCCGCCCCAGGCCGTCGACGCCCTCGCCGTACTGTACTTCCTTATCGCCATGACCTGCCTCATCATAGCGCTGAAGTTCGTGAGCCCGACGCAGATGGTGTTCAAGCTCAAGTGAGGGCGGTACCATGATCGAAGCACGGGTGACGCGATGACGGCTTCGACCTCGTCCAGGTGCATATCCCACGCCGCCACAGGCGGAAGCGATGGGGAGTTCGATAAAGGAGGATTCTCGTGAAGACACTCTTGCGCAATGCGTTGATCGCCACATTGGCGAGCCTCGCTTTCGGGGTGAGCGCGCAGATCACGGTCGCAAGGCCGGTGAAGCTCAGCATCATCGATGTGGCGGGCAATCT
>JAJXVS010000289.1 GCA_021782015.1 bacterium
CGTGCATGCCGAGCCGATGAGGTCGCCCAGTTCGCGGACGGCGCGATCGCAATAGCGGGCGAAGCGTTCGGGCGTTCTCTCGTCGAGCCAGCCCCCGTCGCGCATCAGCCATCGGGGCGAGGTGAAATGATGGAAGGTCACCACCGGCTTGAGGCCCTGTTCATGGCAGCTCGCGAGCATCCGGCGATAATGCTCGAGGCTGGCCTTCGAGAACTCCCCCTCCTCGGGTTCGATCCGGGCCCACTCGATGGAAAATCGATAGGCATTGAGACCAAGTTTCGCGAGGAGGGCGATGTCCTCCGGGTAGCGGTGGTAGTGATCGATGGCGTCGCCCGAAGGCTCGGCGTAGCCGGTTGAGGGCAGGTGCTCCAAAACCCAACTCTCGCAATTCTGATTGTTGCCCTCGACCTGATGAGCAGCAGTGGCCGCCCCCCACATGAAACCCTCGGGAAACTGAAAATCTTTCATTCGTTCGACTCCTTTTTGCCGAAAGCGCGAGGCTGACTTCTCGCCAAGCGGGGGGCAGGCTTCTCACCAAGCGGGGGGCAGGCTCCTTGCCAAACGCGGGGCAGGCTTCTCGCCAAGCGCGAAAGCGCCTAGGTGCGGGGCCTCGGCTGAGGCTGCGCGCGAAGGCGCGGCAGTGCGCCAGGGCGTGGCCCCCTCGATGAAACCGCGACGCGACGGGTGGGTCGGGCGCGAAGGCCCTCGAGAAAGAGCTCGCAGATTTGGCGAAAGATGTCCTGCACTCCGAGGCCATATTCACCCTCGACCTTGTCACCCAGCTCCCCGAGCCGGTTCATCAGGCCGGAGGTGAAATTGAGCACCGCCGCGAGGGCACGATCGTCCTTGATGTCGGCTCGAATCGATCCATCCTTCTGGCCTGTCTTTATGCAGGCGAGGAGACGGCGACGCTCGCCTTCGAGGCCATCGAGGAAGACCTTTTTCGCGGCCTCGACGGACAGGTGCTTGGAATACATGTAATTGAACTCAGATGTCATCCGGGCTTCGTAGGGGTTTCTGAACAGATTGTCGAAATGGGAGAGGACGAAGCGTTGGAGCCTTTCCATGCCGCTCCCTCCGAAGGCCCAGACCTCCAGTTTGTTTCGCTCGGCCCACCCCTTGGCGATGCCCTTGTAGATTTCCCCTGCTATCGCTTCCTTGTTTGGGAAATACTTGTACACGGTGGCCCGGGTCAGGCGTGAACCGAGGGCAATGTCCCCGATGCTCGTCCTCTCGATGCCTCCGGCGATAAACAGGGCCTGGGCTGTTTCGAGGATGAGTTCGCGCTGCGTTTCTCGATGCGCCGCATAGGTACTCGATGCCATCGACGGAGCTCCGAAGATTGAATATATTCATGCCGCATATATTTTGACAGCATGTATATTTTGAGTATAGGATGCGCTGGCTGGATCGTCAAGGATGATCGAGCCAGGGCCCAGGCCCGGCAAAGGTTACTGGGAGGCGCCGCGTTGACAGTTGCTTCTCCTTGTAATAGCATGCAGGGAACAAATTCTTTTGGAGTCCCACGATGCAGTCCGCACTTCGCCTCAAAGGCCTTCGTGAATCCTTCATACGCGAGATGACTCGACTCGCCCTCAAGCACAATGCCATCAACCTATCACAGGGCTATCCCGACTTCGACCCGCCTCCGGAGCTGCTCGACGCGGCCCACCGAGCCCTCGACTCTGGATTGAACCAATACGGCATAACCTGGGGCAATCCTCAACTCCGCCAGGCCCTCTCCGCCAAAATGAAAAGGCTTTATGGATTGGACTTCGATCCCGAGCGCCATATCACCGTGACCTGCGGGGTGACCGAGGCGATCTCGGTGGCGCTCATGTCGCTCCTCAGTCCGGGGGATGAGGTCGTCATAATCGAGCCCTTCCACGAAGGCTACCTTCCGGAGGTGCTTTTCGCCGGAGGCACGCCGCGCTTCGTGGCCCTCGAGGGTCCCGACTACCGCCTCGAGCCGGACAAGTTGCGCGCCGCCTTCAACGACAAGACTCGCGCCATAATCCTGAACACGCCGCACAACCCGACCGGCCGCGTCTTCACCCGCGAGGAACTGGGAGAGGTGGCGGCCCTCTGCCAGCGCTTCGACGTCGTCGCCATCACCGACGAGATCTATGAGCACATCGTCTACGAGGGCCTCGAACACGTTCCCCTGGCGACCCTCCCCGGCATGGCCGAGCGCACCATCACCATTGGCGGCTTCGGGAAAACCTTCGCGGTCACGGGCTGGCGCCTCGGTTACGCCTGCGCCCCGGACGCCCTTTCGGGGCTATTCCGCACCGTCCACGACTTCGCCACGATCTGCGCGCCCGTGCCCCTCCAGGCGGCCTGCGTCGCCGCGCTCGAGCTTCCGCCCTCGTACTACGAGCAATTACGACATGATTATACGGAGAGACGCCGCAAGATGATGGGGATTCTCGAAGAGCTCGGGCTCTCGGCCCACCAGCCCGAAGGGGCCTATTATGCCCTGGCCGACTTCGGCTCCTGGGGCTTCGAGGGCGATGACTTTGCCTTCGCCCGAATGCTGCCGGAGCGATTCGGCGTGGCCGTCGTGCCGGGGTCGAGTTTTTACGCGACACCCGGCCTCGGCAAGAACACGGTTCGTTTCGCCTTCGCCAAAAAACTGACCACCCTGGACGCCGCGGCCGAGAGGCTGAGGTCGGGAAGGCGCTAGCGCCCCGCGACCCGCAGCTTTCGGCGCCCTAATCTGCCGTCACTTGGCCGCGGATAGGCCCTTGGGCGGGGTGAGGAAGGCCGCGATCGCCATGCCGACGAGGGCGACGACCACAACCACGATAAGGGACGCATTGTAAGCTTGAGTCACGTGAAGGAAGGTCGCTCCGACGCCCACTCCCACCGTGCCTCCGAAAATGCCGAGGCCCATCCACATGCCGCCGAGCTTGCCCGCTATCTCGGGAGGATAGTTGTTGGCGACGAAGGCGAGGCAGGTCGGGTTGACGTAGCCCTGGAAGAAGCCGGCCAAAAAGAAGCAGGGGAGAAGTATCGCGGTGGTCGCGGTGACGAAGGGCAGCTTTACCGAGAAGGCGAAGATGGCGACGAGAAAGAAGGCCGTCATGATCAGGGGCTTGGCCTGGCGGCGGAAGATTCGCTCGAAGACCAGGCCCGAGAGGGCGGAGCCAAGGAGGAATCCGATCTGGACGAGGGTCATGTACTGGCCCGCGACCACCGGTCCGAGGCCGAGGCCTACCGGCGCCGCTATGGCGACATAGCCCGGCGTGAGGTCGTTGAAGGCCTGCATGACCCAGCTCAACATGAAGATGCTGAGGATTCCGACATAGGTAGTAGGACTCCTGAGTGCCCTGGAGAATTCGTCCTTGTTGGCACCCGCGGCATCGACCTTGACGGGGGGCTTGGGCCCGAGAAGGACCACGACCGAAAGAATCAGGGCGACGACGGCGAAGCCGGCGAGGGATCCGACGCCGACGCCCCAGTTCCCGCTGTTGGCCACGGTGATGGCCGGTACTACCATGAGTCCGACGGCTATGCCCAAGGTGAGGGCCGCCCCCTGGAGGGCCGTCACGAGGCTCCGCTGGCTCACGGGGAACCATTGCACAGCGACCGCGGCGGCGCTGCCGATGATGGGACCGCAGGCGATGCCCTGGAGCACGCGGAGGAGGGCGAGGGCGCCGAAGTTCGGACCCACGAGGGGAATGAGGGCGCCGCTCAAGGTGAGGAGGGTGGTCGCGCCGACGAAGGTCTTCGCGATGCCGACCCTGTCGATGAGGACCCCGCCGACGATAGCGAAGATACCGACGAAGAGGGTGAAGGCCCCCATGAGGACGCCGGTCACCTGACCGAGCGACATTCCTAATTGTTTCGATATGTCGCCCACGAGGGGAGCGAAGGAGATGAGCATCGCGCCCTGGGTGAGCGTCGCGACGAAGAGCATGACGAGAACGAGCCATCGGAATTTCGGAAACTGGATCTCGGCCATGAGGCCCTCCTTGGAACTTTTTTCCGGACGCTAGGCGTCGCGGATCCTCACTTCTTATGGGGCCCCACGCCGGGCCAGTATTCTTCCATTATTTCGATCCAGATGCCGTCGGGGTCGACGATGTAGGTGACTCCGCCTGAGGTCTCGGGATCGGCGTCGGGCCCGAGGGGGCGCACGGGATTGGCGCTCTGATCGTTGGGCCAACGCACGTCGATGATGGGCTTGGCCCCCTTGGCGACGACGTGTTCCTGCATCTTTTTGTAGTCCTCGTGGCCCACCCAGAAGCAGACGTGCTTGGTGCCCAGGCTTCCGAGATAGGAGGGGACGGTGAAGGGCTCGAGTTTTTGGGAATACTGATAGAGTTCAAGGTAGAACTCGCCGTTTTTTATCCAGGCCATCTGCACGAGGCCCTGGTTGGGCAGGTCGTTGACGGTTCGGTTGGCGAGCTCGAACCCGAGCACCTCCTTGTACCAGGCTAGTGTACCGCCTTTGAAATAGCGAGTCGTTTTCGTTTTTTGGAAATGAGAGGTGGTAATTCCGGTAGCGCGGCACGGGCGCGCTTCACTTTTTCGATGATCGGCTGGGCCTGAGCCGTCCACTTG
>JAJXVS010000290.1 GCA_021782015.1 bacterium
GCAGGCGAGGGCATGGGCGATTTCCATCTTCTTGGTCTCAAGCATCGTGATCTGCGAGACGGCGCGGTGCAGGCCCGTCAGTTCGAGCGAGGCGCAGAGGGCCTCCGCCTCGCGGCGGGATTCCTTTCGGGAAAGCTTCCTCGCGAAGAGAAAGCCGAGCATGACGTTCTCGAGAATGTCGAGGTCTTCCAATGGATGTATCAATTGAAATGTTCTTGCGATGCCCAGGCCGGCACGCCGATGCGCCGGCATGTCGGTGATGTCCCGGCCGTCGAGTAAGATGCTGCCCGAGGTCGGCAGGTAGATCCCAGACACGAGATTGATGAAGGTCGACTTGCCCGCGCCGTTGGGACCAATGACGCCGAGGATCTCGCCTCGCGAAAGATCGAAGCTAACGTTGTTGACGGCGACCAGGCCGCCGAAGCGCCTGGTGAGGGCCCGCGTCTGGAGATTAGGCATGGGGGGCCTCCCTCCGCGCCTCGGCGGCCGATCTTCGATCCTTGGCGGCCTTGACCCAGAATCCGTAAAGTCCCTTCGGCATGAAAAGTATGACAAGTACTATGATGATGCCGTAGACCACCAGGTGGCCGTAGGGGAGTTTGAGCTTGAGCACCTCGGACACCACGCCGAGGAGGAGGGCCCCGACAACGGGGCCGATCGTCGAGTGGACCCCTCCGAGCAGGGCCATCGCGAGCGGAAGAAGCGTGTAATTGGCGCTGAATGAATCGTCGGGTGAGGCCACTCCATAACTTTGAATCTGAATTCCCCCGATCATCCCCTGGATGAAGGAGGTGACCACGAAGGCGATCAGCATGTATTTGAAGATACCGATGCCGCTCGACTTAGCCTGCAATTCGTTGTTGCGGATCGCGGTCAGGGCGAAGCGCATCTTGGATCGCTCGAACCAGGAGGAGGCTCCGACCGCCAGCGCCACCCCGCCGAGGGCAAGCCAATAAAGGGAGCTATCGCCATTGGATATGAGGTTGGGCAAGATCAGTCCCTCCGCGCCGCCGGTGAAGTCGCCACCGTTGTGGAGGATGATCCGGAATATCTCCGCCATCGCAAGCGTCACGATGGAAAAATAGATCGCCCTGAGCCTGAGGATGATGAAACCGAAGAGGAGGGCGATGGCGGCCGCGAAACAGCCTGCTGCGAGGATCGAGAGGAGGGGCGGCAGCCCGAAGCGCAGCATTGCGATGGCCGACCCGTACATGCCTATGCCGTAGAAGCCCGCGATCCCGAAGGAGACCTGTCCGGAGCGGAGGAGCATGTCCCAGGTCACGGCGAGGGCCATGTAGGTGAAGACGCTCCGCGCAAGGGACATGGGATAGGGGCCGGCTATGGCGGGCAGGATTCCGGAAAGAAGGGGAAGGGCGGCCGCGAGCGCGAAGACCGCGAGGCCCAGGGCGACGGAGGAACGATTGCTCATGCCTTCCTCTCCTTGATCGACCGAACGAGAATCGTCGCAAATATGATGATGAAGAAGATGATGCTGGACCAATCGCGGAGATCGCGAAAACTGTTCATCAAGGCCTCGGCGAGGCCGAGGGCCAGACTCGCCCAGAGTATCCCGGTAATGTTGCCGACGCCCGCCACGGCGACGAGGCAGAAGGACTTCATCGTGTAGGGTCCGCCGACTCCGGGAAATATTGCCTGTTTAGTTAGGAACATCGCCCCCAAGGCTCCGACGAGCCCGACGGACAGGGCGAAGACGAAGGCGTAGGTCCTGTCCACGTCGATGCCGACGATGGCCGCGCCCCGGGGGTTCTGGCCCACGGCGAGGGCCGCCTTCCCCATCCTCGTCCGGGTGAGGAAGAGCCTGAGGCCCAGGGCGAGCAGTATGGCCGCGGCGACGAAAACAAAGTCATAGATGCCGAAATCGTATTCGCCGATCGTCGCGGAGGCCGAGACGTAGTCGAGGTACATCTTCCAGGATTGGGAGGTGAAAATGAGATTGACCGTCTGGCTCAAGGCGATGCCGAGGCCGAAGGTCAGTATGAGTTGGTTGAGTTCGGGCGATTTGAGTGCCCTGCGGATGGTCAGGCGATAGACGATAAACCCGAAGATCGACATGACGAGGGCCACGGGGACGAGGGCCACATAGGGATCGATCTTCAACCAGCGCGCGCCGAAATAGGTCGCGTAGGCAGCGACCATCATGAATTCACCGTGCGAAAGATTGACGATATGAACGATGCCGAGGACAAGGGCCATCGGTATCGCCACGGCGGCATAGAGACCCGCGCTCTGGATTCCGTAGACGAGGACCATCGGCTTCCACATCAGCAGAGCGACACCCACGACGAGCCCGAAGGCCAGCCAATACATCACGGCTCGTTTCACGACCATTGTTCCTCACCTTGCGGCCCCGGCTTGTCGCCCCTCCCTTCGCGGGGCGAGGGGGGGCGACCGGCCGGAATCGGCCTCAGTAGCTATTTGGGGAAGGAGAAGGGATAGACAAAATTCGCAGACGCGGCCTCGAAGGGCCAGAGCACCTGTTGCGTCCCGTTCTGCCACTGCATGATCTTCTGGACCTTGATGCCCTGGTGCTTGATCACGTTGGAAGGCGTGAAGGTGATCGTGTCGCCCAGGGGCGAGGCGTACTTCGTCTTCTCGAGGGCAGCGATCAGACTGGCCTTGTCCGTGCCGCCGGCGGCCTTGATGGCGTCGGCGAGGATGTAAATCCCCGAATAGGAGAGCGGGGCGAAGTAGGAGGTGAAGGCCTTGCCGTATTTCGCCTTGTAGGCCTCGGTGAACCTCCGGCTCGTCTCGCTGATCTTGTTGATCGCGGGGGACCACATGCCGTAGGCGACCTCGTTCTGGACGAGGGGGTTGGTTGGCGCGTCGGCGGGCCAGGCAGGGGGCGCTCCCACGAAGATCGGCGGCGCGAACTTCATCGCCTTGGCCTGCTCGGCGATGCCGATGGCGTCCTGGGCATAGCCGCCCCATATGAAGAGGTCGGGCTTGAATTCCTTCGCCGCCTGCAGGACACCGGAGTAATCGGAGCCGCCCGAGGCCGCGCTCTTGAAGGAGGCGCCGTCGAACACGAAGGACGTGTTGGCATAAAGGGCCTTGGAGGCCGCGAAGGAGGAGGAACCGAAGGCTCCTTCCTCGTAGGCCAGGAAGATCCTCTTGATCTTCACGTTCGGATACTTCTGCATGATGGCATTCCAGCCGTCGACGTAGCTCTGGCCCTGTTCGTAATCCCAGGGATGGAGGTGGAAGTAGAAGTCCGATTCGGGGCTCGGTCCGAGGGCCTTCTCGACGAGGGCGCTCGAGGCGGCTCCGGTCGCAAGGGTGACGATTCCGTATTTTTTAAGGGTGGGAATCTGGGCCGCCTGCACGCCCGAGGCGTAGCCGCCGAAGAGGACGTCCACCTTGTCGACGGTGACGAGCCTCTCGATGGCCGCGATTCCCTTGTCGCCCTTGAACTCGTCGTCGACCACGATGAGTTGCAGCTTCTTCCCCACCACGCCGCCGGCCTGGTTGATCTCGTCAACGGCGAGCTGGGCTGCATTGGCCGCTTCGACGCTGCCGGCGTCCGCCAGGGGCCAATTCGCGCCGATCTTGATGACGTTCTGGCCGAACGCCGATCCCGCGACGAGCGCGAAGACGGCCAGAGCCACGACGATTCGCTTCATCGAGTCCTCCTTCGCCGCCCTATTGGGGCCGGCGTCGTCATTCCCCTTCGGGATGACGAAGGATTCGCGCCTTGCGCCGCGAAATCCCTTGAATCCTGGCGTAATCGGCGCCATCGGGATGCTCAAGCACCCGGGCGCGATCCGCCTTAAAAAACCTGGTCGATCGATCAGAGGGTCAGCCCCCCGTCGACGCGAAGGACCTGACCCGTTATGAAAGCCGCTTCCTCGCTCGCGAGGAAGAGGACGCCGTTGGCGATGTCCTGTACCTCGGCCATGCGACCGAGAGGCGTCTTGGCGATGATGGGTTCGAGGACCTTCTCGGGCACGGTTTCGGTCATCGGGGTACGCGTATAGCCCGGCGACACCGCGTTGGCCCGAACCTTCGCGCCCTTGCGGGCGAATTCCTTGGCCCAGCCCTTGGTCATCGCCACGATGCCGCCCTTGGTCGCGGCGTAGTTGGTCTGCCCGATGTTGCCGTCGAGGCCGACCACGGAAGAGATGCTCACAATTGAACCTGATCCTGCCTCCATCATAAGGGGGGCGACGGCCCGGGTCATGTTGAAGACACCGGTGAGGTTGACCGCAATGACGGCGCCCCAGGCCGCGTCATCCATCTTCTGGATGAGGGCGTCGCGGGTGATGCCCGCGTTGTTGACGAGGACGTCGATTCGTCCGCTCTCGTCCTTGATTTTCGCGATGAGGGCGTTGACGGCCGCCGAATCGGTCACGTCGACGGCCGCACAGCGAACCGCCGGCATCGCCTTCTCGATCGCGGCGAAATCGGCGGGATTCACGTCGAGAGCCCACACGCGCGCCGCACCCTCGCGAACGAAGGTTTCCACGATGCCCTTGCCGATCCCCCTCGCGCCGCCCGTGACGACGCAGGTCTTCCCTTTCATGCGATCCATTGC
>JAJXVS010000291.1 GCA_021782015.1 bacterium
GCGCGTTGCGGGAGCCCGGCGAGACGACCACCCTCGAGACGCCGCGGATCTTCAGTATTGCGGCAATATCGCTGACGTGTTGTCGTGGATGCGGCATTCAGTGGAGCTCCTTGATGACCGAAAGCAGGGTGCCGGATTTCATTTCGGTTTCCTCCCATTCATCCTCGGGCACGGAGTCAGCGGTGATTCCGCCGCCCACGAAGAGGGCGAGGCGATCGGGCAGGACCCGCATGCAGCGAAGGTTGACGAAGAGCTGGATGCCGGCGCGGGGATCGACGGGCCCGAGGTAGCCCGAGTAGAAGCCTCGATCGTGACGCTCGACCGAAGCGATGAGTTCCATCGCGCCCGCCTTGGGAATGCCGCAGACGGCGGAGGTCGGGTGAAGGCCGTCGACGAAGGCTCCGAGCATCGGCGCGATGGCAGGGTAGGGAAAGGAGAACTCGCTGCAGAGATGGAGCAGGGCTCCTGCCCTGCGCGCGTAGGGTCCCTTTTTCTCCACGCCTCTGACATTAAAATCATGCAGTATTGCTTCGATCTGTCGGGTGACATAGTCCTGCTCGGCCCGCTCCTTCGCGTTCCATCTTTGGAGGTCGAGGTCGGCCTCGCTGTAGGGTCGCGTGCCCGCGAGGGATACCGTAAAGAGCCTTTCGCCGCTCGAGCAGAGGAGGGCCTCGGGAGTCGCGCCGATCCAGCTCTGGCCGGCGACGTTGAACATGTAGACGAAGGCCCCGGGGTAGGCCTCGCAGAGCCGATCGAAGATTTCCGCGAGGCGGGGCCGGTAATCTCCCGCAAGCTCCTTGACCCTGGAAAGGACGACCTTGTCGAAATCGCCGCCTCTAATGGCCTCGATCAGGCGGCGGGCCTGGCCAAGATACTCGTCGCGACCGACGGCGACGACGGCCTCGCGCCCCCCATCCGTCCTTGCCGGTCCGGCGAAATCCCGTACCTTCGGGGCGACCGGCCCGAGCGAGAGGATTTCGGCCCGGAGCCCGGCATCAGCCCTTCCTTCGATGAGAATGTCGGGCACTATGGCAAGGCGCCCGGGCTTCGCGTCGGGCCGAAAGGGCGCGACGACGAAACCGCCCGTCGCGATGAGACAACCGAGATCAAGGTCGCGATCGGGGCGATTGTCAACCTGGATGGCAAGTGACGCCGAAGGTGCGTCGGGGAGGCGCCAGGCGGCGAAGTCGAGGTTCTGCGTGAGTGCGAGACCCGCGGCCTCGACGACATCGATAGTCATGAATCCCCCGGGAAATGGCTTTCGAGAACAGGTGTATATATACCGAACGGGGCTTTTGTTACAGGAGTCTCCGCTCTCGCCGCGGCCCACCAGGGGTATTTCGATCCGCGCAACGGAGCCCGTATCGAAAGCTTAACTTGACAGTATCGCGAGGCGCGTCGATAATCCCGCATCGCCGGCAGCGTCGTGTCGCTGCCCTGATGCGTCGGCCGGATCAGATGCCGGAGACGTTCGGCGACAACCCAGCCGGAAGAGGCGCCGATGAAACGAATCCTCAGCTATCTCGTGGCGAGGGTGGTTCTGACAATCCCCATGCTCTTCGTCCTCCTGACCCTCGTGTTTGTGGTCCTGCGCGTCATGCCCGGAGATCCCGTCTCGGCCATGCTCGGCGGCCATGCGCCCCAATCGGTCATCGACGCGAAGAAAGAGGCCCTCGGCCTCAACAAACCGCTCTTCGCCCAATACATCGATTATCTTGGCCAGCTTGCGCGCTTCGACCTCGGTAGATCGATGATCCTCAACGAGAACGTGATCACCCCGATCCTCGAGAAACTGCCCGCCACCATCGAACTGACATTCTCGGGGCTCATCGTCACCCTCCTCGTGGGTATTCCACTCGGCGTGCGGGCCGCGAGGCGGCGCAGGACGGGCGGGGACTCGGCCATACGCTTTTTCGCGAACATCACGTACTGCATTCCCGTCTACTGGATGGGGCTCATGCTCCAGATGTTTTTCGGCGTCTTTCTCAATGTCTTCCCCATAGCCGGACGCATCGGCATGCGGATAGATTCCTCGGAATTCGATCGTACCGGATTCTACATTCTCGACACGCTGATGAAGGGCAAATTCCTCGAGTTCGGCGACGTGCTCTGGCACCTCGCCCTGCCCTCGATCACCCTCGGCCTGACCCTGTCCGGCGTCTTCATCCGGCTCACCCGCGCCAACATGCTCGACTCCCTCAAGTCGGACTTCGTGCTCGCCACGAGGGCCCGCGGCGTGGCCGAAAACCTGGTGGTCTACCGCCACGCCCTCAAAAACGCGCTCATACCAATTGTTACGATGCTTGGGCTCCAATTCTCCGCCCTCCTCGCCGGCGCCATACTCACCGAGACGACCTTCTCCTGGCCCGGCATGGGCCGCCTCCTCCTTGAGCGCATCTATCTCCGGGACTACCCCGTCATCCAGGGGGTCATCATCATCTACGCGCTTTTCGTGAGCCTGGTTTCGCTCTTGGTCGACATCGTCTACGCGGCAATCGATCCGCGCGTAAAACTCTGAAGGGGCTCCCAATGACGGATTCTACGGACGGAAGAAAGGACCAAGCCGGAGCGGCCGCGTGGTCGCCGGCGGGCCTGGCCGCGAAGGCGATCGGCGCCTTCTCGAAGGCGGCCAAACGCTACCGGATGGAATGGTGGATCCTCGTCGCCGGTCTTATCATAATAGGTACGATTGTTTTCATGACGATCTTCCCCGGAATTTTCACCAAGTTCTCGCCGGTCGACCAGAACGCGGGCCCGCAGATGGTAGCGCCGAGCGCCGCCCACCTCATGGGCACCGACAACCTGGGTCGCGACATTTGGGCCCGCGTCGTCTACGGCTCGCAGACCATCCTCGGCGTCGCGATCGCGGCCTCCCTGCTGTCGGCGGCCATCGGCATTCCCCTCGGCCTGATTTCGGGCTTCGCCGGCAACTGGGCGGACAAGGTCCTCTCCCTCATCATGGACTCGATCTACTCCTTCCCCGGCCTCATCCTCGCCATCGCCTTCGCCGCCATGCTCGGGCCGGGCGTCATCAACATCACGATGGCGGTTTCAGTGGTCTACATCCCGACCTACTTCCGCCTTGTCCGCGGCCAGACCCTGCAGATCAAGGAAGAACCCTACGTCGAGGCGTCCCGCGCCATCGGCGCGAAGAAGAAGACCATCCTCGGCCGCTACATCTTTCCCAACGTCATCGCGACCGTCGTCGTCGTCTTTTCGCTCAACATCGCCGATTCGATCATGACCGAGGCGGCCCTTTCCTACATCGGGCTCGGACTTCCGGCCGGCATTCCCGACTGGGGCATGGACCTCTCGATGGGCAAGAAATTCCTCCCTTCGGGAATGTGGTGGATGATCACCTTCCCCGGCATGATGATCATGACGCTCGCCCTGGGCTTCACGATGCTCGGCGAAGGCCTCGCGGAAATCCTCAACCCGCGGCTCCAGGAGTATTGAGACATGCAGGCACAAAGCTCCGAGGCGCCCGTCGCCACATCGAACGTACTCCTCGAGATCCGGGGCCTTTCCATCCACTATCCCATAGCAATTGGTACGGTTAAGGCGGTCAACGACATCAACCTCGATGTCTACGAGGGCGAGGTCCTCGGAATCGTCGGCGAGTCGGGTTGCGGCAAGTCGACTCTCGGCTTGTCCATCCTCAACCTGCAGAAATCGCCGGGACGCATCGTCGCCGGCACGATCAAGGTGGATGGCCAAAACATCCTGGAACTCGGAGCCGAAGGTATCCGCAACGTCCGCGGTCCCAAGATCGGCATGATCTTCCAGAATCCCCTCACCTCCCTCGACCCGCTGATGTCCATCAAGGACCACTTCATCGAGACCCTCCGCGCCCACGACCCGCACATCAAGGTCGAGGAGGCCATCGCCAGGGCCGAGACCATTCTCGAGGACCTGGGCATCGAAAAACGAAGGCTGGCCGAATATCCCTTCCAGCTTTCGGGCGGCATGAGGCAGCGCATCATGATCGGGCTGACCCTCGTGCTCGACCCGAAGCTCCTGCTCGCCGACGAGCCCACGACGGCCCTCGACGTCATCGTCGAGGCCGGCTTCACCGAGCTCCTCGCCAAGCTCAAGAAAAAATACAATCTCACCGTAGTGCTTGTTTCGCATAACCTGGGCCTGGTCGCCGAGATCGCCGACCGCATCGCCGTCATGTACGCGGGCCGCATCGTGGAACTCGCCTCGGTTGAGGGGATCTTCGAGGAGCCGCGCCATCCCTACACGAGAGGATTGATGGACTGCGTACCGAATATCCTCCTCAACCAGAAGGATCTTCCCGCGATGCCGGGCAGCCCTCCCGATCTCGTCAACCTGAAGGATTCCTGCCCCTTCGCGCCCCGTTGCCCGAAGGTGATGGACATCTGCCTGAAGGAAGAGCCGCACCTGACCTACGAGGCCGAGCCCGGCCAAAGGCTCACCGCCGAGGGGCGCGGACACCAGGCGGTTCCCCGGGCCGTGGCCTGCCATCTCTATAAAGGACACAAGTAATATGGCCACACACAACGACGCCAGGGCCGTCGACAA
>JAJXVS010000292.1 GCA_021782015.1 bacterium
TTCTCGTGAAGACACTCTTGCGCAATGCGTTGATCGCCACATTGGCGAGCCTCGCTTTCGGGGTGAGCGCGCAGATCACGGTCGCAAGGCCGGTGAAGCTCAGCATCATCGATGTGGCGGGCAATCTGGCGCTCTCGAAGGCCGGCTTCGAGGCATTCAAGGCGCAGCATCCGGAATGGGTCTCGAACATCGAGTACATCCAGCTGACGGCCCCCGAGCTCACGTCGAAGATCAGGGCCCAGCAGATGGCGGGGAATCTCGATACCACCCTGGTCCTCACCGGCCTTGACGGACTGGCCGCGGGCATGGACCAGGACATCTGGGAAAAGCTCATGCCGAAATACAAGGACGCCTTCCAGAAAACCATTGACAATTATGTGCCGGGTGCGAAGGCGGCCTACGACCTCTTCGACGGCTACGGCATCACGATGGTCTGGTGCCCGGGTGGCCCGATGCTGACCTACAATCCCGACAAGGTACCCAATCCGCCCAAGACCCCGGCCGAGCTCCTCGAATGGGCCAAGGCCAATCCGGGCAAATTCATGTACGCGAGGCCCGCCAACTCCGGCCCCGGCCGCGCCTTCCTCCAGGGCCTGCCCTACATTCTCGGCGACAAGAATCCCAAGGATCCCAAGACCTGGGACAAGACCTGGGCCTTCCTCAAGGAACTTGACAAGTACATCGATTATTACCCCACCGGGACCGGCATCACCTTCAAGGAACTCGGCCAGGGCACCCGCTGGATGATCGCGAGCCATATCGGCTGGGACATGCAGCAGCGCATCCTCGCCACGATTCCTGCCAATTATCAGGGTAGTTTCTTCGACAAGATGACCTGGGTCACCGATGCCCATTTCATGGCCGTTCCCAAGGGCCTCGACAAGGACCGCCTCGCCGTCACCATCGAACTCATGAAGTTCATGATGGAGCCGACGCAGCAGGCCATCACCTACGACAACGGCTACTTCTATCCGGGCCCGGCGATCAAGGGCGTGCCCCTCAGCATGGCCCCCGCCGCGAGCCAGACCGCCGTCAGGAGCGCGATGCGACCGGCCTATGACGAGGCGATCGCCAAGTACCCGAGCCAGACCCAGCTCGACCCGGCCGCCATGGTCGAGGCCTTCGACATGTGGGACCAGCTCGTCGGTTCCAAGATCAAGAAATGACGTACAGGGCAGACCCCGATCCGGGGTCTGCCCGATCTTCGCAAGTATCATGACCCTTTCCGCAAACGACACGCCCGGGTCCCCGGCCGCTGTTCATCATAACAATTACCTCCATCCTCTTCCTCTCGCCGCTGCTTGGTTTGACTCTCTTCCGCGCGGCGGAGGCGGCTTCGCGGAGGCCGTGGACGGCTCCTGGCGCGAGACCGGCGGAACCGGGCGCACCATGCTCTGCCAATCCCGTCTGGCCTATGTTTTTCTGCACGCCGGCATCCTCGGCGATTCCCGCCTGGCCGCCGGGGGCCGAGCCGCCATCGACGCCATGAGGCTCCATTTCTGGAAACCCGAGGCTCGGGGCTGGCTCCGCGCGATCGACGCCGAAGGGCGTCCCCTCGACGACCGCATCGAGAGTTACGACCAGGCCTTCGGCCTACTTTCCCTCGCCTGGGCCTTTCGCACGACGGGTGACGAAAGCCTGCGCGCCAACGCCCTGGAGGCCCTCGGCGGCTTGGAGGCCTCAGCCCGCGCGCGGGGCCTCAATTTTGAGGGCTATCCCGAATGGAGACCTGCCGCCACGATCGAGGCAGCCGGGGGCAGCCCTGCCACGGCTCCTGCCGACCTCCACGTGCCGCGGCGCCAGAACCCCCACATGCACCTCCTTGAAGCCTTTCTCGCATGGCAAGCCGTCGACCGTTCGGGCCCCTGGCTCGAAAAGGCCGGCGCGATGGTGGACCTCGCACGTCGCCGCTTCATCCAGGCCGATGGAAGTCTGTGCGAGTTCTTCGATGACTCCTTAGCACCAGCGGCGGGCGAGGCAGGCCGGCGCCGCGAACCGGGCCATCATTTCGAGTGGGTATGGCTTCTTCGGAAATGGCATGAAGCCAGCGGCGATGCGCGGGCCGTGGATGACGCTGGACGGCTCTACCGCTTCGCCTGCACGAGCGGCCGCGACACCGACGGCCTCGCATTCGATGCCGTCGACCCGAAGGGCCACATCGTCGAGGACAGCAAGCTCCTCTGGCCGCAGACGGAAATGCTCAAGGCCCACGCTGCCTGGTATGAATGGACTGGTGACGCGGCGGCGAAAAGCGCCGGCTTGGCCTGCCTCGACCTCATCGGCTCGAAGTACCTCCATCGGGAATCGGCCCTCTTTCACAACCGCTTAGATCGCGACCTCAATCCCCTTCCGGTGCCGACCCTCCCCCGGGTCCTCTACCACCTGTTCCTCGCCCTCGTCGAGGCCGAGCGGGTTTTCGGACCCTCGACCGCCGAGCGGGCCTGAACTGGGGCGGCCTGACAGGTCGGGCTTGGGCCGGGAGGGCGGCCCGGTCGGGCCGACCTCCCCACCTACGGCATCAGCCCAACAGTAGCTCCAGCAATTCCGCGGGTGGCCTTACGGGCCTTCCGCCCGAAACGATGGCCGTCACGACTCGCGCCTTCGAAGCGATATGGCCGTTCGATCGCTTCACGATCTCCTGCGCGAAAACCAGCCTGAGCGACCCTTCGCGCGCGACCGAGACGCCGACGGAGAACTCGTCGCCCGAGCGCAGGGACTCGGTGTAATCCACCTC
Organism: bacterium; assembly: GCA_021782015.1. GTDB lineage: Bacteria > Spirochaetota > Spirochaetia > Treponematales > Rectinemataceae > CAIJMU01. Next base: position 2,735 of record JAJXVS010000292.1, read on the forward strand.
GATGCGAAAGACGACGGCGTCGAGTCCCGCCTCGTGCATGCCGACGAAATCGATCCCGCGCGAGCGCAGGTAGAGGTGTCGCGCATGTTCGTAATAATGCAGATAATTCGCGTTGTTGACGATTCCCTGCCCGTCGAGCTCGCTGTCGCGCACCTCGAAGTCGACCGTGAAGCCCGCGACAATCCCTTCCATCGCCTCCCCCCTGATAGATGTCTGACTCGCAGAATCGAGCGCCCAATTATGCGAGTCAGAGATCGTAGACCTCGCCGTACTTCACTATCTGCACTTCCTTCACGCCCTTTTCGCGGAGATAGGCGGCCTGATGGGTCAGGGCGGGAGGCTCGCCGTGAACCAGGAAGACCTTCTTGAGTCGCGACAGGTCGAGGGCCTGCATCCAGTCCCAGACCTCCGAATAGTCGGCGTGGGCGGAAAAGGCCTTTATCTCCTGCACCCGCGCGTTGAGGCGGTAGATGTCGCCATGGATGCGGAGTTCCTTCTCCTTGTCGCGGATGCGCCTTCCGAGGGTGTGCTCGGCCATGAATCCAACAATTAATATTGTATTTCGCTCGTCCTCGACGGTGTGCATCAGGTGGTGCTGGATGCGGCCGGCCTCGCACATGCCATCGGCGGAGATGATGATGGCGGGCCCCTTGAGGTCGTTCAGCCGCTTGGAGTCCTCGACGCTCGAGGCGAAGTGGAGGGAATTGAACCCGAAGGGATTCTCGTGGTGCTTCACGAAGGCCTCGTGGATGTCTTCGTCGTAGCACTCGGGGTGGATCTGGAAGATCGAGGTCGCGTTGATCGCCATCGGGGAATCAGCCCAGATCGGAATGGCCGGAATGCGCTTCTGGTCCGAGAGTACATGGAAATAATACAGAAGTTCCTGCGTTCGCTCGATGGCGAAGGCGGGAATTACGATCTTTCCGTTGCGCTGGACGGTTTCGTTGACCACGTCGGCGAGGGTATCGAGGGCTTCGGCCACCGACTCATGGAGGCGGTCGCCGTAGGTCGACTCGACGACGAGGTAGTCGCAGGCGGGGATGACCTCCGGATCGCGGATGATGGGCTTGCCCTTGCGCCCCAGGTCGCCGGTGAAGCCGATCGTCACCTCGCGGCCCGAGCGGTCGCGCGCGTGGGTGTGCACGAGGGCCGAGCCGAGAATGTGTCCGGCATCATAGAACTCGATCTTCATCCCGTCGCCGATGGGCAGGGGCCTGTGGTAGGAAACGGTCACGAACTGCCCCTGTGCCGTGATGACATCCTCTTCGTCGTACAGGGGTTGCCAATCGAACTTCTGGCCCCTCTTGGCTGCCTGCTTGCCGAGGTATTCGGCGTCGCGTGCCTGGATGGCCGCCGAATCCATCATCACGAGGCCGGCCAGATCGCGGGTGGCCGGGGTCGCGTAGATGTTGCCGCGGTAGCCACGCTTGGAGAGGAGGGGCAGCATGCCGCAGTGGTCGAAGTGGGCGTGGGTGAGAATCACCGACGAAAGGCTCTCCGGGTCGGGCACGAGGGAGCGGTTTTTCTTCTCCGCCTCGTCGCGCCGGCCCTGAAAGGCGCCGCAGTCGATGAGGCAGCGGGCCCCGTCGATCGAGAGAATATGTTTGGAACCCGTGACCTCGCCGGCCCCGCCGACGGAATGAAATCGTATGCTCATGCAGACATCCTAACCGGGACGGGAGAGGAACGCAAATGGCCTTCCCTCCGACCCGGCTGACAAAGAGCTAGAACCAGAGCTAGAGCTGGAGCTAGAGCTTGAACTCAACGCTTACCGAGGTGCCCGCGCGCGCATCCATG
>JAJXVS010000029.1 GCA_021782015.1 bacterium
AATGGGATGGCCCGGCTGAGCCTGTATCTCTTTCTGCACAATTATCAAAAGAAGTTCCGCATCAAGGACCCGGTGATGGCCGATGAGGTCCACGCTGAAAAGGCGGGACTTCCGCGGCAGTTGATCCACGAGGGGCTGAAGGCGGCCTTCAAAAAGCGGGTATTTCTATCGCGAATCAGTCTGACTTCCACGCTTGAGCGGATTTGGAAGAAGGACTTCGTGACGCCGGGGCTGAAGACGCAGCGCCGCCCCCCGGCCTTCGCCTACGGCTAAGGGCTGGGGAGGGAAGTAGTCGAAGGGAAAGGGCGCAATAAGCTTCGTGACACTAATATAGCCTAGCGTACTATTTTTATAATCGATGCTATACTATGTTAATTAAGGCAGGTATCGGCTGGCAATTGCCGAAATCGAGGCGCATCGATGACAAATGGAAAGAGTTCAGCGGTATCACCGATTGACTGGCCCCAATGGGTGCAACTCTTCTTGGCAATCGGTTGCGTGTTGCTGTTGAGTGCATGCGGAGGCGGACGTCAAGAAGCACCGGCTCCGCAGCCGAAGATCATTTTACACGCGAACCCAGCCCCGCAGCCAGTACCGGCGATTCCTCAACAGACCACCGTTCCGCCTAAAGCCGAGCCGGAGAGCAAGAGAGTCCCTGAGAAAAGCGCGCCAAAGGCAAGTCCCAATCGGGTCTCGCAAACCAACACCGAAATGGTGCTTCGACAGGAAGCCAATAGACAAGCCGCCGTGGAAGCTCAGGCTGCATTGGACGCTCAGGTCAAAAGAGCGGAGCTTGCGGAAGCCGAAGCTGCCGCTGAGGAAAAAGCCAAGATCGCCGCCGAAACACAGGCCAAGGCATTCGCGGATGCGGAAGCCAAAGCTGCCGCTGAGGAAAAGGCCAAGATCGCCGCCGAAACACAGGCCAAGGCATTCGCGGATGCGGAAGCCAAAGCTGCCGCTGAGGAAAAGGCCAGGATCGCCGCCGAGACACAGGCCAAGGCAGTCGCGGATGCGGAAGCCAAAGCTGCCGCTGAGGAAAAAGCCAAGATCGCCGCCGAGGCCCAGGCCAAGGCAGTCGCGGATGGGAAAGTCAGAACCGCCGCTGAGGCGGCGAGAATCGCTGCGATTGTCGTGGCAGCCCCGGTCATAGCGGCCCCCGGGGTCCTTGCCAACGACGTGATCAGTGTCGTGATCGACGAAAGCACGCCAGAAGCGCTCATTTCCTGGACCATCGACGGCAGCGATCCCGGCCCCGAAAACGGAGCCCGCTATACCGCACCGATACAGATAACGTCGACATCACTCCTCAAAGTCAGGGCTTTCGTGATCGGAGGGCAATCATCGGAGGTTGTTTCGTCGGATTATGCTATTGGGGAGATTTTCGTTGCGCCGGGCGGACGTGGAGCGGGAACGAGATCTGCTCCGCTTGGATGTATCGGAGACGCTCTCTTGAAAGCGACAGAACTCAAGATCCATAAGATTTCGCTCGCAGCGGGCACCTTCAAAGAGGCGATCCTTCTTTCAATGCCAATCGAGATTTCGGGTGGCTGGACCGCGGATTTCACGAGGCTGTCGACCGAAAGAACGATCATCCAAGGGCCCGCAGCGACCAGCTCGTCGAAAAAGGCGCCGGCATCGGCCCTCATCATCAGGGGTACATCAGCGGGCAAAGACCTCATCCTGCGCCATGTCGATTTTCGAGGCGGAGAGGCCGACTATTCGGCTGGCATCACCATTGGCGATTCGGCTTCCCCCACCCTCGTCGACTGTCGGGCCTCGGGCGGTCCCTCGTCATACGGCTATGGAGCAATCGTGAGCGCAAAGGCTGCTCCACAGTTCCATTCCTGCCGTTTCGAGGGAGGCATGGGGGCAACCTCCTATGGTTTATCGACGGACAGCGCGAGCGTCGAAGCCGAATCAAGCTTTTTCCTGGCAGGTAATGGCACGGTGGGGGGCTATGGGCTTTCGTCGATCAGCTCAAGCATCGTGATCAAGAATTCGGTTCTCGCGGCGAAAAATGCCAACGTCGGCTTCGGCGCCGCCTTTTATGGCACCAAGTCAGCATCCCTCACCAAGTGTACGATCGTGGGAGGATCCGGCACCGAAGCCACGGGAATACTCGTATCGGCCTCTTCACCCTCCATCATCTCCTGCGTTATCGCCGCATCGGGCGAAACTAAATCCTATGGCATTTACGCCAATTTTGGCGACTCTCGACCCAAGATCGTCATGGGTTCCATTTTCGTCGGCTGCTCGGGGGGCTATTATTACGATGCCATGACACGCCAGGCGTATGGCGCTTTTTCCAAGGACGGACGGCCCGCAAACTCGAAAGGCACCATCTTGCCGCGCGTCCAAACCGGGCAACTCTCAGCAGCTCCCTTCGCCCTCGGCCCCGAACCTTCTTTTGCCTTGCCGATGGGCGCCCCTGCCGGAATCGGTGCCGGCCTATGATTTGAGAAAGGGCATTTATCACAACCCCGGGCGAGGACAACAGCAGTGAGAATCGAACCTGATGGCAATGCCATCGTGGCAGCCGACTTCGTCGATATCGATATGGGTGCGGATCGCGTCCTCTTGGTTCGCGCGCGCGATGGGGTGACGCGAAGTGTCGAGCGTATGGAGGCAGAATTCCTCAAGGCACTGCGAAGGCCCTGCCCTCCGGAGGCAATTCCCTCGAAACTCAGGGCCATGGGTTGGGAAGCCATCGACCGATCCTGGATCGGAGACCTGATCGATTCCCTCGGGGGGGAAGGCTGGGTAGGTAGCCTGGAGAGTTTTGTTCGATCGGCAACTGAGGCCAGCGCGAAACTCGGGCCCGATAAAGAAGCTTCCACGCTGTCAGCCCTCACATGGCCGACGCGCGACAGACCCGAATTGCTGGGACGAGGTCTTTCTGCGTGGCGACAAGCCTTTGAATCATCCGGGCTGGCCTTTCCCGATGCAGTCATCGCTGACGATTCCACGAGGGAAGAGGAGGTGACTCGTTCCGTCGTCGAGCGTTTCGCCGGGGAATGGGGAGGAGAGACCTTTTACTTGGAAAGGAGTTTCCGCAATCGCCTCGTGGGAGAACTCTCGAAGCTCGACGAGGAAATCGCCCGTTTTGCCCTCGACCCTGAAGCGCCGCGGAACCAGGGCGTACTTCGTTACGGAGCCAATCGCAACCTCATCGCCCTGGCCTGCGGTGGCAGAAAAATCGCAATGTCCGATGACGACGTTCTTCCCGAATTTCGGACCAAAGCGGAGGGGGGAGCAGGCATTGAGCTGATGCTCGGCGGCGACCCTGCGATGATCAGTGCCTTTGCGTCCGAAGCCGGGATCGGGGCTTTGGACTCCGTGTCCTTTGCATCGGCATTTGCGGCCCACGGAGCGACGCTCGGGAAAAGATCAATTGCACTCCTCAGCGAAGCCGGATCCGCGAATTATGCATGGATCGACTCTTCCTCCCTGGACAAAGTACTTGACCCATCGACCAGAATCGGAGCCCTTTGCTTCGGCATCTGGGGCGATTCAGGCATGGCGAATTCGCGTTACCTCCTCGTCGCGAGGGAACGTCTCGATCCCGAATCCCTGGAAGGGGCAGACTACGAATCCCTCGCGAATTCGCGCATCTTGTTTCGCGCGCCTCGCCGCCCCTCCTTCGGAGGAGGCTTTTTCCAAGGGGTTCATGTTTCTTTCGACCTCGGCCAACTACTTCCTCCCTTCGCCCCACTCGGTAGGTGCGAGGACAACCTTTGGGCGGCCTCTCTGTCACGCTTGCGTCCCGACCTCATTATCGCTAATCCACGCGAGGCCGCACGCCACGCCCCAAAAGGGAGAACAACCGCGCGCGGCGAAGTCCTGGATTTCAAGGTCCGCTGCAATGAAGTCATCGCAGCCATCCTTCCACGTGCAGAACAAGCCGGCGAAGCGGCTGCGACATTCAGGACTGTCGGCTCTGCCCTGGCCGCGATCGCGACCGCGGCCATTCCCCAGTTCAGGCGCTGGATGTCGGAACGCTACGGCCAGCACCTTTCCCTGCTTGTCGGGCGGATGGAGGCGCTTATGGGCGAGTATGGCGGGGCCTCGAAGGCCTGGGACGAAGACATGGAGAGCGCAATTGATGATCTCCGCGAGCGATCCTTGCGCTCCTTCAGCTGGCTCCCCGAAGAGTTTGCCGATGACGAGGAAGGATTTCGAATCTATCTGCGACGCTTTGGACTTCTCCTTCAAGGCTGGCCGGAGCTTGTTGAAAAGGCCACTTTCCTCGGACCTGGACTTCTTGAAGAAGCCCGAATTCTTGCCAAACCCTGATGAAGGGATAACTCGCACTCGTCGGAACTCAACAGTGGCCGCCCACCAATGGCAGCCACTGTGTTCAAGAAAGATAGGGGAGGCGATGTGCACCGATTCTTCCCCGCCAATTTGCCCGTCCCGTCACGAACCGACAACGATGGAGGCGGATGCGGAATATCCATTGGAAGTGGCGTTCAAGGTATCCGAGCCCATGCTCACTGGACTCACAAGGCCGGTATTCGGATCCACATACGCTATGGTGCCGCCCGAAGATGTGCTCCACACGATCGGCAAACCAGTGTTGGTCGTCGCGGTCGCCTGGAAGCTCGCGCCATTCCACAATAGCGAAACAGGATCTCCGCTCGTGATAGTTATGACAACCGGCACAAAGAGCGAGTAGCTCACGCTGTTCGCAGGGAATGCGATGGACGTCGCAGTCACCACGGCTGAGCCCGCAAGCAGGGCGGCGGCGGTGCAGCCGGCGGTGCTCACGTTGGACAGCGTCGTGACGGAAGGGTTGTCGACGGCCCAGCTGACGCCCTGGTTCGAGACATCGCCGTCCACCGTCGCTGCCATCGTGGCAAGAGTCTGAAGAGAGCCGCCAAGCGCAGCCAAATCTGTCGTCAGGGCAATTGGATGATAGGTGGCCGATGCCGTCGCCGATGTTCCAACGCGGTTGGAAGCCGTTATCTCCAGGACATCCCCGCCCGTGAGCATTTTGGATGAATACCACTCCCAGTCTTGCGACATCAAATACGTGCTAGTATTCGGATCATATGTACTTAGATTGTATATATTTCCCGTATCGGGGATGCCGTTGCATGTCCGCAGGAACAGGATATTCGGGTCCACCAAGGCTTCGGTCACCTTGATACAATTGAGTGTAACCGATCCGTAACCATCGGAGTTCGTGAGAATTTTCAGGACTGGGGCGGAGGGAGCTACGGAGGTGTTGGCAAGATTCGCTGTGAGATCGAAATCGCCCAGCATTTCGGTTTTCGAACTGAGTGTTCCATTGTAAATCTGTACCAATTCACCGATATTCGCCTCGATGGCGCTCCCGTTATGGAGGGTGAGGCTCAGCCAATATGAACCGCTGGCCAGGCTTTTCGCCGATAGGGCTGCCGTACAGGTCGCAAGATCTATCGCGCATGCGACGCCTGCAACCACGCCGGCGCTTGTCGGAGTGTTGGTCCCATCCTGGTTGACATATTGGGTGCCGGTGGCTGGATCCCAAGGATAGGTCGTGAGCGAGAAATTGCCGCTGGTAACATAGGTTGGATTGATCCCAGGCAGATTTGTCACAGGAAGAACGCCCTTTGCCATAGCGATGGCTCGTGCCGCGACTGTCAATATGACGGTCGTGGCGGGCCACCAGTAGGAGGCGGCCAAGGAACCAGATCCCGAGAAGCTGCCAACACCTGAAACTGGTGATGACAGTGCCACTGGCACAACATTCGTGCCTTGGACGAGCATGAAGGTCGCGGCTCCACTTTTCAAGAATGAGCCGTTAAGGTCATAGCTTTTCACCGTCAGGGACCAGGGGCCGGTAGGCAAATTGATCTGGGCCGCGATATCCGACACCATCTGGTCGAAATAGGGGGAGGCGGCACCAAAGTTCGCCGAACTTGCGTAGGCAGGATCGGAAACGTTGGGGGACAGGACAAGCTCATACCGCGAGACGGTCGGCGCTATTGTGCGCGAGAGGGCCGCGCTCTTGCCGCTTCCATTCACAGAAACAGAAAGCTTGCCCTCCAAAGCCGGTTTGACCATTGCAAGAGGAGCACAGGCGACAAGCACTGATATCGCGGCACCGCAAAGAATGGCCGTGAGTCCTACCACCGATTTCATCAGCAGCCTCCCGTGCAGAGCAGGGTTATCTCTTCCGAATAGTAGGAAGAGCCCTTTTTCGCGACGACGGTAAGTCGGTTGGGGCCGAGATACACATTGGGCATGTTGGCGAACATGAGGTCGATGCTATTGCTGGCCGGGTCGATGGGGATGGGCAAATACACTCCGCTTGTCGAATCATAGGAATAGGTCGCGGTGAGCAATGAGCCATTCAAATACCAGGTATATTGGTCAAAGGAATCCCCGGTCGCGATATACGAAAAGGAGCTATAGGGGCTCGAATAGATATTCGTAGATCCCGATATGCCGAGCAAGGCGTCCGGATTCGGCCGAACCGTCACCATGCCGGCGTTAACGGCCGTCTGGCTCGAGGGATTGTCGCGTGCAACGCGAAAGCCAATATAGGGATCGGTGGTCGAGGGATCGTTCCAGCTTCGCATTGGTCCGTAATATGATGGATCGCTCATTACTGAGCCGCCACGAACGTCGCGCAGTGTGCCGGTCATTCCGCCTTGATAATCAACCAGGCTCCCGTTTCCCTCGTAAATCGATGAGTCGTCATCCCAGCACCATTCCGCGGCATTCCCGCTCAGGTCGTAAACTCCCAATTCGTTGGCTAACAATGATCCGACCGGTGCGAGTGCAATGTAGCCGCCATACCAGGAATTCACGACATACGTTGAAATAGAACTATATATATTTGCTGGATTCCCTGTGTCTCCCGAATAGCTTTTTTGATAGCCCGCCAGATCCGTCCCCCCGCCTGTGTACATGGAATCGTTCGTCCCGCCCATCATCGCCCATTGCCATTCGGAATCAGTCGGCAGCCGGTAACCAGGGCTTGCTAAGCCCGTATTCACTCCGACAGGCAGAATTCCCACGGGGAAAATTCCGTTCGCATTATCCCAACCAGTGATTGCGTATACCGGGTCATGGCCGTCTTGAATGCTCAGCCTGTTGCAAAATCCCAGCATGTCATACCAGGTGATGCCGGTTATCGGTACATCAGGAATGGGTACGCTCGTGTTCACATCCCGCAACATTGTTCCGGGGTAGGTGCTCTGGCCCGTAACAGCGATCCATTGAGCCTGTGTTACTTCATACCTGCCGAGATAGAAACCCCTGACTGTACTGATGTCGGTGAGGTAGGTACCATCGCGCCAAAAGGTCCCGCCGTTCACGAGGGCCATTTTCATGCCGCTTGCGCCGACGACGGTAGCCGATCCCGTGCCCACGGCCACTGTGTAGGTCTTTTGCGTCATGCGATCGGGAGCCGTGACTGTTATGACGAGCATATTCTGTCCGCTCTGCAATGCATAGAAAGGAGAAGCATTGGAAGTTGGTAAGGCAATCGGGCTCGAACCGTTCCAGGTGTAGCTGATCGATTGACTAGGCAAGCTCGGCACAGCGGAAAATCTCACCAGGTTGGATGGAGCGTCGCCTGCGTCGAAGACCGTCATGAATGAAGGAAGGCTCAGAGTCTGCGAGGAGTCGTCTGTCATGAGAACCAGTGAGGCGAGGTAGTCGTTGGAATCGAAAAAATCCGTCTCTGCGAATGAGCATTGTCCCACGAGTTTCCCCGTCGGATCGATCCATTTATCGCTCGTCAGGTTGTCGTAGATATTGACGCTCTCCGTATAGACGCCCGCGACAGCCCCATTCGCCCCACCCCGCCTGAAGGTCATCACGAGGTCCAGGCCGGCGCCCGAAGGCAGGTCAGCAGCCAAAAAAGTCGCTGTCGACGAGGTTCCACTCGTGCTTACCGTCGGAGTGAGGGTCGCGAGAAGGGTCGGAGAAGCAGAGCCGCTCGCATACGTGCTTACGACACCCTGGACATAGTCGATGCCCGTCGACGAGGGAAAGGCCACGGCCAAATTGAGATTTCCCTTGCCGGAGGTCGAGAAAGTAATGGGAATGAGAACCGAACGGCTTTCGCCACTCGAGAGATTCGACACCGCCACGCTCCCTGAACCCAAGGTAGAGCCGGCAGCATCGAGGGCCACAGCCGTGAGCGTCCACGACCCTGATGTAACGTCGACGAAGGTATAGGTCGGAGCCGCCCGTGTCGCGGTGCCAACCAAGGATATGCTTCCGCTTGCGAGTTTCAGGCTATAGGATGCTATGGAACTCGCAAGGTCCGGCACAACCGTCCTGGCCATGCTCGGCGACATGCACACCGCGACCCGTGCCATCCTTGCCCCTTGCGGAGGGGCCGTGAAGGGCCATCGGCATCCCGTCGCCACGATCGTGGCCGCCAAAGACACCGCCAGCAGGCGGTTAATCCTGGTCTTGCTCATTTGACGCCTTCTTCGTCGCGAATGGCCGCATTCATCGTGTCACCCAAATCATGAGGTTGCCCGAATAGCGCACGCCGTTATAGAGGCAACTTGCGCCCACGATGTGCTGCCCGATGTCCGCAGAAGTCATGGTGCGCGCATAGGTCGAGGAGGTTGCCGCGGCATCGATGATGCCATCGATGGACCAACGCCACTCACTCCCACTGCCTGCCAATGCCGAGTTGTCAGTCGCAATGCTGACTGTTCCGGAACTCGTAACGGTCAAGGTCGTCGGAGAGAAACTCAGAACCTGCGTGAGATCCGGAACAATGGAGAAGGTAACCGTTATCGAGCTGGTCGCCTCGACGGCAACGGAGCACGACGCTGTATAGCCGCCATCGCCGGTCTTCACCGTAATCTTCGCAGTGCCCACTCCTACGGCCGTGACGACACCGGCCTTGTCCACCGTGGCCACCGTTGCATCATCGCTGCTCCAGGTCACGGTGCTGTCCGTCGCGTCTGTCGGGCTGATCGTCGCGACAAGAGTCGTGGTATCTCCCTTTTTCAGCGGCGCGGTCGTCGGACTTACGCTCACTCCCGTCACCGGCACGGCGACATTCGTGACCGTCACTGCACAGCTCGAACTGAGAGCGCCATCTGCGGTCGTTGCCTTGATCACGGCGGAACCGAGTGCAAGGCCCTTTATGGTGCCGTTGTCGACCGTCACGATATTCGAGTCGGAACTTGACCAAGTAAAGGAAGGATCGAGCGCATCGCTCGGACTGACCGTCGCCGTGAGAGTATCGGTGGCGCCAACCAACAACCCGGCCGTTATCTTGTCAAGGGAGATGGACGCTACATGAATCTGCGCCCACTGTGCATGGAGCGCCGTATCAGACGCGACCGCCAGAGAATCCCCTACCTTGTATGTTGTTCCTTTGCCATCGGCATTGGTATTCCAGCCATTGAAGCTGTACCCTTTTATCGCAAGCGTTCCGGCGCCAAGCGCAGTCGCTTTCGCATAATCCGTCGATGGCCCATACCCTTTCGCGTAGCCGGCCGAATCGAGGTCTTTGGGCGAAACCCCTGATGCGTTCTGGTAGGTACCCTGGTTTGCGTCATAGGTCACATGATAGGGATCGAGGAGGAGAAGTGCCTTCGCCGGGGAGTTCGAAGGATTGTAAACCGTCACCAGGCTCCCGATGCCCGATTGAGAGATTGGATACGCCGCGCTCCGGCCGTCGGCTGACTGGACATAGGCGCCCTTCAATCCCGTCGAGGGATCCAGCCAGATTTCGAAACTCCCATCCGGCTTTATTGCCTCGGCGGGAACGATCCACGAAATCGAATCGTGGGCGGGAACATCCCGTGAAGGGAATTGCGTCGGCGCGACACCCGGGCTCTGAAGCGGGGAGAATTGCAGAGGGAGGAGATAGAAATCCCAGGAAGGTTTGGCCGCCGATATGTCGATGGTCATGGTCTGGCCGAATAGTTTTTTGCCGCCTATGTCACTGGCTATGGCGGTCACTGTCCATGAGCCTTCAGGCACCTTTGCAAAGGGGACGATGACCGAGGTCGCTTCCGAGGGGATGGATACGACGCTTTCGAGCCTGGCTAAACGAAAATCCTGAGGCACCATCGTCACGGCCAGCGTCGCGGCATTGGGCAGGAGAAGGCGCCCCCCCCCGACAAAAGGTGCAGCACTCACTGCTTCCATGGGAAATGTTATTTTCAGGGAAAAATCCTGAGGCATTGTCGACAAGGTTTGGGCCTTGCAGGCGGCCAGAAGGATGGAAAGCACGATGAAAGCCGCCAAGAAACGAATCCTGGCCGCCAGCCCGTGCGCGACGATATTTCGTGACATCGCCCTCCCCTCCGTTGCAATTCCTTATATGGCATCGCAAATTGCCTTTGCATCGTATAGTAGCGGCCGCCAACCTTCCGGTTTCGATAAGCAAAATCCAGACGTTATATATTATTAGCACGCTTGCGAGGATATTCAAGACTAATGCGCGCTGAACGGAATTGGCTTGACAGATTTCTCCTTGTGAGAACAAAAGCGGCGGGGAGGATGCTAGCGATCAGGTGCCGAGCCGCACCCTGCTCCTGAGGTCAGGGCCTCATTTCTCGGTGAGATTCAACACGCCATCCCATTCGCGGTCAGGCGGCTTGGCGAGAAATTCCTCCGCTCTCCGCTTGTAGGTCGCCGAAGGCCCATCGGCTGGCGATTCCTCAACCAGTGAGCCGAAAAGCGCCGTGGCGCCTTTCCAGTCGCGCTCATCGAATGCCCGGTGCGCCGTCTCAAAACGATCGAGAAAATCCAGTCGGGTCGCGTCGATATCCGCCCGGAAATCCACTATTTCCCATAGTTGCACCGGGGTGTGGATGCCGACGACCCGCACCTTGTCGAAGCGTCGGGTCACGAATTCCTCCCCGGCCGACGCTTTGGTATCATCCGACGCCAGGATCCAACTTCCGTATTGCTTGTTCACACCTTCGAGGCGGGCGGCGAGATTTACGGCATTGCCCATGATCGTATAATTCATTTTTCGGTCAGTGCCCATATTGCCGACAACCATGTCGCCGGTGTTGATGCCGATGCGCGTGAGAAGCGGGGTTGGCGACAATCCCTCGGCCATAAAACGCTGGTTCAGCTCTGCCTCGCGTCGCTTCATGAGGATGGCGGAGCGACAGGCTGCCGCGGCATGTTCCTCGAAGGTCACAGGCGCGCCGAAAAAGGAAATGATCGCGTCCCCTTCGTATTTGTCGATCGTCCCGCGATGGTCGAGAACGATATCGCTCATCCCCGAGAGATAGACGTTGAGGAGATGGACAAGCTGCTCCGGGCTGAGCTTCTCTGAAATTGTCGAAAAGCCTTTGACATCGGTGAAAACGGCGGTGATCCATTTCTGCTGCCCGCCGAGCTTGAGTAACGAGGGATCGGCTACTATTTCGCTTATGACATCGCCTGACAGATACGTACTGAAAGCCTTGCGCAAGAAATTCTTTTCTCTCGATTCAAGAATGAAGGACAGCAGGGCATAGACCAGGAACGATAGGAAAGTGGCGAGGGTCGGCGCGAGCACAGCCGACCAGACGCCGAAATAGTGGAATACAAGATAGTTCCCGACGCCGACCAAGAGGGTGAAGGCGATGCCGACGGCGATTTGTCCCGAGGTCGGGAACCGGGCGGCAAGAAAGACGCCGGCGAATGCGAAGAGCAGGGCCTCCAGAGCCGCGATCCAGCGCGGCGCGGACGAGAGGAAATCCCTTTGGAGGATGCCATTGGCGATCGCAGCGTGGGTGCCAACGTTGACGAAGCTCTCGTCAAAGGGGTTGGTGCCAATATCGGTTGTGGCGGTGGCCGTCCATCCGACAATGCAATAGGCGCCTTGGAGCCTTTTGCGCATGGCGGCACTCTCATTGTCGATGATGGTCTTGGCCGCGGCGCAGTTCGAATACAGGGCGTCGAAACGGTTGCTCAAATCATCGTAGAGCGGCCCGTCGGCCGCCTTCGCCTTTTCCTTGGCCGCCCCGAGAAGGCCGTGCATCTTGGCGTCGTAGCCTTGCGCGAGAAAATCTGTCAGGCTGGACTTGAACGATGCCTTCAAACCAAGCCAGGCATCTCGATCGGAAGCGCTGCCCGAATCGAGCGCCATTCTTCTTGCGTCCTCTGAAGCATCCCATTGAGTGACCAAATTGGCTACGGGATTGGCCCCGGCCAAGAGAGCCCATCCTTCCATTGTCTGGAGATCCCGAAGGTTCCGGACGAGTATTTCCTCATTGTTGCGGTATTCGAGAAGGCGATAGAAGGATACGTGGGGAGCGAAACTATCGAAATATCTCTTTTGGGGCCATCGAATTAGCATGTTGCCATTTTCGTCCAGGGGAATGGACACGTCGACCTTGTTTCCGTCATAGACAGCGCCTTTGAGGAGGAGACTGCCGCCGCGGAGAACCAACGCAGGGTTGCCGAGAAAATGGCGCACAGGCGAGAAGGCCAACTGAAGGTAGGCCTTCCCATCGATCTCTTCGACGAGGCGAATTCTTCTGCGCACGCCGTCCGTATCCACGGCGACATTGGTGAAACCCGCGCCGGCTGCCATCGAAGTCACATCGGCAATGGGTGAGATGAAGTCGACAGCCTGAGTGCGCGGCGGGACCTTGAAAGTGACATCTGTAACGGAAAATCGCTCTTCGGCCAACTTTCTCGAAGCGAGCGGGGGCTCAATCTTGGCTTTCTGGAGGTTGACCGTCACGAACGCGTCACCGAAAAGCCTCATGGCCCGGCCCAAATAACTGTCATTTTCGATGGCGATGCGGCCTGCCTTTTTGTAGAGGTCTTCCTCTCCTTGATTGAGCATATCGACAAGCTGATTGCCATATTCAGCCGCGTCCCTGAGAGGGATATTGCCGTTCGCGATGGCCCCGAAAAGCCCGCCGATATTCGAACCGGCATCCCCGAAAAATGAAGCAAAATCGGCCTTGAGCGGCCCATCATAGTACTCGCGATCTACGCTCATCGGGCTTCTTTCGTTGTATTCGATATCAAATACGATGTAATCGGCCCCCAGCTCGCTTAAGGTCTCCAAACCCTTGGCAACGAGCCCTCGCGGCCAAGGCCAGGATGCCGTCTTCTCAATTGCCTCTTCATCGACATCAAGGAGGACGATTCGGGGCGATTCCTTGACCGCTGGCTTCCAGTGAAGAAAAAGATCGTAGACCTTGTTCTCCAGTGAATCGAGGGCTCCAAAGAGATCAAGGGCCGCAAAAAGCCCCCCGACAATCAGCGGAATGAAAAACATTCGTCGAAAAGATGACTTTATATTCATTTTCCGTCCCGTCTGTGCTAGGCTTGTTATAAGTATATTACGGGATGCTTGGAGCGCAAGGATTCCGAATGAAACGATTCGTGACTGTCGCGATGCTCGCGACGCTGGCATTCGCCTCGATCGGCCAGTCGAATGACTTTGTCGATCAACTCCTCGGCAGCAAGGCCGTCACCTACGGCCAGGTGGCGTATCTTATCTTGGTCTCATCGGGCAACATCGGCGAGGACGTCGACACCGAACGAGCTTTCGAATTCCTTCGGGCCCTGGATTGGACGCCACCGAATGCTGCCTTCGATCGCCCTATCAGGCTCGATCAATACGCTCTCCTCCTTTCGCGGGCTTTTGGCCTGGGAGGGAACCTCGAACAGAGCATCTTTCCCACAGCCCATGGCGCCTATCACAGTCTTTCTTCCATTCAGGTTATCCAAGGCAAATCCGACCCCGGCATGCCCGTAAGCGGGATCCAGGCCATTCAGATGATAGGGCGCGTATCCGATTTGGTAGGGATGAGCCAATGAAGCGTCGAGTCATCGCTTTCAGTGCGATCACACTTTTATCAATGGCTATATATGCTTTTGACTATGGAGTAGATAGTTTCAACAATTCCACCTTTGTGAGCGAAGGGCTGACTCTCACCCAGCAGGACAGATCGACCCTATGGATTGCCATTCCCCTTGCGCCCGATTCAAGCTTCTACCTATCCGGTTTTTATGAATTCAAAGGAACCTTCGCGAGTTCAGGCACCACGGTGACGCCATGGCGCTTCGATGCGGGACGGAGTGAATATCTGGGCTCCCGGCTGGGGGCTCTGGGCCCGAGCACCGTGCTGCGATGGTCGATCGGTCGAACCTTCCTGACGGATTTTTCGGGAAAGCTGCTTTCGGGGCTGTACGACGGGGCACGGGGCGAAATCGCCATCGGTAACACCACTCTCGCTGCATCGGTAGCCTATACCGGTCTCCTCGACAAGGATGATGCCCTTATCGCGATCAGCGCGAACGACCAGATCGTTTCCGCAGCTCCCGGTCGCTATTTCGCTCCCCGACATCTTTTCGCTTCGTTGACGGGCCGTCTTGTCGAGGTATTTCCCGGACACGACCTTGGTTTCGAAACCTGGGGACAATTCGATCTCGAACAGTTTTTATCGGGGACCCAGACCGTATATGCCGAACCATTTATCGAAGGTCACCTGGGTCGCAACTTCACCTGGCGCACCTGGGCGAATGGGGAACTGATCATCACCGGCGACCTCAAGCCGGCCTTGGCCGCAGGAGGCCTCGCCCGTTTCGTTTTCCCGAATCTGCGCAACATCGTCATTACAGGAGATGTCGCCTGGTCGAGTGGCCAATCAGGTGGGCTTTTGCCCTTTATCCCCCTCATGAATTCCCCGATCGATGGGCTAACGACCTTCACATTTTCCAATATCCTTGTCTCCACACTGTCTTTTTCCGTGACCCCCTTCGATTGGCTGACATCGACTTTCCGTGGCTCGACGCTCCTGCGAACGAGCGATTTGATTGTCGGTTCTTCGAACGTTCGAGCGCTCCCGAGCGGATCCTTGCTTGGATTCGAAGCGTCCGTTCAGGCTGTTTTCCGCACAATCGCGGACCTGAACATGAATGTGCTGGGTGGAGCCTTTTTCCCGGAAACGACGCATTATTATCAGAGCAATGCCTCCGCGAGAGCGACTGTCACAATTTTCGCGGAGATTCTGCTGTAAGGCAGGGAGGCGCGACATGAAAACGCGTTCCATCTTGTTCCTCGCCTTCACCATCACCGCTTGGGCGACTGTGGCGGCAGAGGAGGCATTCGCGAGCTTTTCCGAGATCAATGGGAAAGTCGAGTTTCAAAAGCCGAACGCAAGTTGGAAGCTTGCCCATATTGGCGACAAGGTGTATCCCGGCGACATTGTCTCGACCGGTTTCAAGAGTACCGCGATCCTCAAGATTGGACAGACCACGATTTCGGTGAAAGCGATTACCCGAATGACCCTTACGGAACTTGTGAAGACCTCGGGTGGTACCTCGACCACCTTGTTCCTCCTGTCGGGGCGCGTCAAAGCGGATGTCCCGCCCCAGCCGGGTCAGACGCAGAGCTTCCAGATTACCAGCCCCACCGCGACTGCCTCGGTGCGAGGGACGGCTTTCGAATTTGACGGCGTGAATCTCATCGTTGACAGGGGAACCGTGCAACTTCAGACCCCGACGAGACAATTCCGCCATGTCGAGGCGGGTCAGTTTTCGACAATTGCCGCAGGAGGTGTCATTCCCCCGCCGGCCGTGGTCAATGTTGATCATGGCCTGAGCAGCGTGCATGAGCTTGTCGTCCAGCAGCAATCGGTTTCCTTTGCTCCGCCCCCGGTCGAAGCCAACATGGCGCCGCCTTCCTCCACGATCGAGCAACTCGCGATATCCGTCTACTGAGGCGGGTGGCAGGCTGGCCCGCAAGGAGAATCCTCGGGGAATCCTGACGCCCGATAATTCCCGGAAGAAGGCCACTTCAAAGTCCCGAGGCACAACAAAGGCCCGCGCCACCCTTGAACGGCAGCGCGGGCCCTCTTATTTGGTCTAGTGTCGCAGCCCTTATGCTTTCGCCTTGGCCTTCACCTTGGCGGGGGCGAGCACGGGAATCCTCATCTTATAGAAGCTTCTCCACACGAAGACGAGGGCCACGAGGAAGAAGAAGATGCCGATGAAGGGCGCCACGTTGCGGAAGGCCGCGGAGATGGCGATCTCCATCGCGAGGAGGCCGAAGAGGGTGGTGAACTTGATAATTGGGTTCATCGCGACGGAGGAGGTGTCCTTGAAGGGATCGCCCACGGTGTCGCCGATGACGGTGGCGGCGTGGAGGGCCGAGCCCTTGCCCTCGCCCATCGCCTTGAGTTCCTTGTCGGTCTCGACGATCTTCTTGGCGTTGTCCCAGCAGCCGCCGGCGTTGGCCATGAAGACGGCCTGGAAGAGGCCGAAGACCGCGATGGCGATGAGGTAGAAGATGAAGAAGGACATCGGGTTGAGGAGGGCGGTGGAACCGCCGTCGACGTAGCCCGCGGGGGCCGAGAAGAAGGCGAAGCCGAGGGCGAAGCTGAAGATGGCGATGAAGATGTTGTACATGCCCTTCTGCGCGTAGACGGTGCAGATGCGGACGACTTCCTGCGAGTCCTTGTCCGAGGCCGCTTCCTTCGAGGCGATGTTGAAGTTCTTCTTGATGAACTCGACGGCCGAGTAGGCGCCGGTGGTGACCGCCTGCATCGAGGCTCCGGAGAACCAGAAGATGACCGAACCGCCGGCGATGAGGCCGAGGAGGGAGTAGGGATTCAGGATGTTGAGGATGGTTGCCGGATCGATGCCGAAGGAGTTCTTAATTAGGAGAATGAGCGAGAAGATCATCGTGGTGGCGCCCACGACAGCCGTTCCGATGAGGACGGGCTTGGCCGTGGCCTTGAAGGTGTTGCCCGCGCCGTCGTTCTCCTCGAGGAAGTCCTTGGCGACGTCGAACTTGGGCTTGAAGCCGAAGTCCTTCTCGATTTCCTTTGCGATGTTGGGAATCTGCTCGATGCGGGAGAGTTCGTAGACGGACTGGGCGTTGTCGGTGACGGGCCCGTAGGAGTCGACGGCGATGGTGACCGGGCCCATGCCGAGGAAGCCGAAGGCCACGAGGCCGAAGGCGAAGACGGTCGGGTAGACCATGATGCCGGGCACGGGGATGAAGGTGCTCGCGAAGTAGGCGATGCCCATGAGGGCCACGATCACGAGGCCGATCCAGAAGGCGGAGAAGTTGCCCGACACGAGACCGGAGAGGATGGTGAGGGAGGCGCCGCCCTCGCGCGAGGCGGTGACGACTTCCTTCGTGTGGGCGCTCTTGGTGCTCGTGAAAATCTTGGTGAACTCAGGGATGAGGGCCGCGCCGAGGGTGCCGCAGCTGATGATGACCGAGAGGACGAGCCAGAGGTTGTTCGGAAGCGATCCGAGCTGCCAGTAGGAGACGGCGAAGGTCATCACAATCGAGAGGATCGAGGAGATCCAGATCAGGTTGGACAGCGGCCTCTCGAAGTCCAGATGGTCGTGCTTGCCGTAGACGGCCCTGGTGACGGCGCCGTTGATCCAATAGGCCACGACGGAGGTGACGATCATGAGGACGCGCATCACGAAGATCCAGGTGAGGAGCTGGAGCTGGTCGCTCGCCACGCCGACGCCGAGGAGGATGAAGGTGATGAGGGCGACGCCCGTGACGCCGTAGGTCTCGAAGCCGTCGGCGGTGGGCCCGACCGAGTCGCCGGCGTTATCGCCGGTGCAGTCGGCTATGACGCCCGGATTGCGGGGATCGTCTTCCTCGACCTTGAAGACGATCTTCATGAGGTCGGAACCGATGTCGGCGATCTTGGTGAAGATACCGCCGGCCACGCGGAGCGCGCTCGCGCCCAGCGACTCGCCGATGGCGAAGCCCATGAAGCAGTAGCCGGCGATGTTGCCGGGAACGAACATCATGATGCTCAGCATTACGATAAGTTCGATGGAGACGAGCATGACGCCGATCGACATGCCCGACTGGAGCGGGATGTTGAGGACGGGCAGGGGCTTGCCTTCGAGGGAGGCGAAGGCCGTGCGGGCGTTGGCGAAGGTGTTCATCCTGATGCCGTACCAGGCGACCCCGTAGGAGCCGAGGATACCGACGATGGAGAAGAGGAGGATGATGACGACGTTGCCGGCCGGCTCGGCCTTGAGGAAGCCGAAGTAGAACACGAGGCAGAGGGCGATGAAGACCTCGAGGACGATGAGGAACCTGCCCTGCTGGACGAGGTAGGCCTTGCAGGTGCCGAAGATCTTCTCGCCGACGGAGCGCATCGCTTCGTGGACCTTGTAGCCCTTGACCTGGAGGAACTGGACCAAACCGAAGAGGAGGCCCAGGACGCAGATGCCGAGGCCGATCAGGAGGAGCGGGAAGGACGGGGTGCCCATGATTTCGGGCACCTTGAGGTCGGCCTCGCTCGCGAAGATCGGCAGGCCGACGAGGGCGATGAGCCCTACCATGGCCAGGCGGATTCGCTTGAACATTTCAAAACCTCCGGAATATGGGAGAATTGATGACGCGACATTCTTACGCGGCGAGGCATTTGAGTCAATAAGTCTTTTTATATCGAAAATGGCGAGGGCCATCCTTTATTTTGCCCTTATGGGGATGGCTTCGCGGCCGCGGCAAGGGGGTCCCAGGTCGAGAGGAATCCAGGCAAGCGCTCCAGTACCTGTTTCGGGCGCGGGGCGACCAATACGGATTCCCAGGGTGCCAAGGGAGCGCGGAAAGATATAGTTCTTCCTGGTATAAATACTTGCTCCTTCGTCGTGTCTTCGGTTTCCACTATCCAAATGCCAATGGAATCGATGCGTGTCGTCCCGATGGCGTCCTCGGCCGAGATGGGGCGGACGTCGCGTCGGTCCAGGAGGATGGTGCCGGAGGAGGGATCGGCGATATTGAGGCGCGACCAGGGAAGGCGGATGAGGAGTTTCCAGGGCCCCTCGACGGTAATGAGGCCAGGCCCCGAGGCCGAGTCGAGGGGGAAACGGCTCCCGTCCTCGTAAAGCGGAGGGAAGACGATCCCATCCTGGGTCCTGATCCCCGCGTTGACGAGGGTCGAGATCGTCGTGAAATCGCCCTTGTTTGAGGGCTCGGGCCAGAGTTTGCCCGCCCCCCTGGCGTAATCGGCGCTCACGAGGAGTCGAGCTTCGGTCGGCAGGCCGGCCTTCATCGCGATGCGGAGCTTGAACTCCGAACCCTGGGGTCCAAGGGGGCCGCCGGCGCTGAGGCGATACTGGCCCCTCTCCCCCCCAACTGTATCGAGGCCGATTTCGATCGTCCGCGCCTCGTCGCCGACAGGCGAAAGACTCAGCTCGATCAGGAAGAAATCAGGATCACCGGCCGTCCGGAGGCCCGCCCCCGAGTCGGTCCAATGGAGGGGCCGGGTCGAGGTCCAGCCGAGGATGCCGTAGTTCTGCTCCGGGTCGATGACATTGTGCCAGAGTTGATGGCGGTCGTAGGGGATCATGAAGGGCTCGGTCGTCCAGGTCTTCTTCGCCCATTCGTCCGACCACTCGAAGACCATCGCACCAGAGGCCCCTCGCGCCGCGATGGTCTTGAACATGTCGATCAAACCGGCGGCCTGGGCGGCTTCTGTCAGGTCGCCATGATCGAGGCCTTCGGGATGGAGATGGGCGGTGCCGAAGCCCGTGGAAAGGCCGAATTCGGCCACGAGGAAGGGCCTGGGCGGCAGCACCGAAATGAGGTCGGAGAGGTAGGCGCCGTAGCGGGCCATGCCGCTCGGGTCGGGGATGGCGTATTTGCGGTCCCTCGTCATGAAATCGGGGTAATTGGGATAGACATGGAAGGCAGTGAAGAAGCCCGCCTTTTCGTCGGGTCCGACCGACACGGCGCGGAAATCGACGACGTCGCGGTCCTGGTAGGGAGCCTTCGAGGAGCCCGCCGTCCATTCGCCTGGATGATGGAGGGGGTCGAGGGTGGGCCAGGAGACGAGGCCGACGGGGCGGGCCTGGCCGTAGCGGGCGAGTTCGCGGGTCTGGACCCGATCGGCCCAACCGGCGAGGAAGGAGAGGACGGGCTGGCCGGCGGGAACAGAAAAATGCCGTCCCTCCCAGCGATAGTCGGGGTGGGCCTTTTCGGTGCCCTCGACCTCCTCGGGGAGGAGCTCCCTTCCCACGAGAAAGGCGGCGAGCCATGGACTGACATCGACGCGATAGTTGCCCCAGCTCCTCCCCTTTCTCGGCGGAATGGAGGCAGCGCCGTGAAGGGCATCCTCGCAGCGGTCAGATTCCGCGAGGGTCGCCGCCATCCAGGCGGGGTCGAGGAGGTCCTGGCCCGGAGGGTCTTCGTCGAGCCAAATTCCCTGGAACAGGAAGAGGGGCCTCTGAGCCGTCAGATTGAAGCGGGCGAGGGCTCGGTAAAAGGCCGGCGGCAGGAGGGTGTAAATC
Source organism: bacterium (assembly GCA_021782015.1). GTDB lineage: Bacteria > Spirochaetota > Spirochaetia > Treponematales > Rectinemataceae > CAIJMU01. Next base: position 20,212 of record JAJXVS010000029.1, read on the forward strand.
CGGATCGAGTCGAAGCCGGCCTGGGCGACCTTCTCGAAGGTGCCCAGCCAATAGGCATCGTCGGTGGGCGGCTCGGTCGCCGTGCCGCCAGGCACCGAGGCGCCGATGTCGACACCGCGCACGAACCAGGGATTCCAGGCCCCATCGCGCCCAAGGCGCTCGAAGTAGCGGCCCTCGCTTCGGAGCCTGAGGGGGATGACCGTCGCATCGGGGGGAGCTGCCGTTGTCGGGATAGCCGGGGCCGCCGCTGTCGGGATGGCCGGGGTCGCAGGCGTTGTGGGGGCGGAGGCCCCTCGGGAAGCGGCAATGGCGCCTGGAGAGGTGGTCGCTGGCGTCGGGATGGCCGGGGCCGCCGCCGTCGTCGCTGGCGAGAGCATGTCGGCGACCATCGGCACGAGGAGCCGCCAAAATCGGGCTATCGAATTCTCGGGGCTATCGAGGGTCATCCGGGCGGCAAGCCAGGGTATCGGCAGGGCACTGAGAAGCTCGGCCCTGGTGTCGGGGCCGGCGAAATCGCCCAGCATCGACCAGACCAGCCCGTGGCCATAGGCTCGCATGGTCAACGCGGGGAAACTCGCGGGTATGGCGGCTGCCGAGAGGAGGGCCGCTCCGGGAGGGAGGGCATCGAAGGTGAAGGTGGCGCGCGTTTCGGTTCCCGGCGCAGCCTCGGCCACGACGAACCATCCGGAAAAGTAGGCGTCCATATCGAAGGATCGGGAGGGCGCGCCCCGCACCCGAAAGCCACCCCTCCCCAATTCGACGCCGCGACGAAGCACCAGGACCCTTCCATCGCCGAGGTTCTGAAGGACGATTCCGTCACCCCTGTAGGCCCAGGGCCGGCCCTCGCCGGCTTCCCAGGACCTCCGCATCGTGGCGGGAACCTTGCCCGGATCGCCGAGATCTTTGACCGAGACCCCCAACCAGCCGGACATGACAAGGCCGGTAGTTTCCGCAAGGTCCGCCATGGCTGCGCCCGGCTGGGATTCCGCGAGGCTGTGATAGCCGAAGACCACGCTTGCGCCCCCCCACGCGCGATTCTTGAAGGCCTCGAGGTCCTGGAAGGGTGAGCCGCCACCGGGGGGCGCCGGATCGGGCGCGCGAATGGCCACATCGCAGACCGCGAGGCCGAGGGGCGGGGGGGCAGCGGCGGGCGGGGCGCCGGCTGCAGGCGGGGTGCCGGCTGCGAGTGGGGCGCCGGCTGCGAGTGGGCTGACAGGGCCCGGGTCTAGCGAGGCGGCCTCATCAGCGCGGAGGTCGGCGATGCCTCCTGCCCTCGCCGCCTGCACAAACAGGCGCGCTTCGGAGGAGGAAGCGCGGACGACGAGGGGGAGTGTCGGTCCCGGAC
>JAJXVS010000293.1 GCA_021782015.1 bacterium
CATAGTGGGCGGCTCTAAATTCGATCAGGCGAACCAGCTCATCAGGGCCACACAGGCCAAGCTCATGCCGGGCTCCACCTTCAAACCGCTCTACTACTCCGCGGCCATCGATTCGCGGCTCTTCACTGAAGGCACGATGATCGACGACAGCCCGGTGGTGTTCTACAACGAGGATGGGACCCCCTATATACCCCTCGACTACAAAGGCGAGTTTTCGGGAACGGTCCTGACCTGGTACGCCCTCGCCCATTCGATGAATGTTCCTTCGCTCAAGGTCCTCGACAAGATCGGTTTCGACGCGGCCATCAACAGGGCCGCCGCCCTCCTCGATATCACCGATCCGGCAGAGATCCGGCGCACCTTCCCCCGGGTTTATCCGCTCGGACTGGGCGTCATCAGCGTCGCGCCGATCAAAATGGCCCGAGCCTTCGCGGTCTTCGCCAACCAGGGTCGGGCCGTGGACCCCATCGCCATCACCTCGGTGGAAGACAGGGACGGGCGCGTCATTCTTGAGCCGGAGAAGGATGTGCGAGCCATGCAGCGAAAGCGCGGACAGGCGGCCCAGGTCGTGTCGCCCCAAAATGCCGCCATCATGGTCGATATGCTGCAGCGGACGGTGCAGAGTGGCACCCTGGCTTGGCCGACCAGGTCCGGAACGATGTTCACCTATAAAGACGCCAAGGGTAAGGAATATACGCTTCCGGCGGGAGGAAAGACGGGCACGACGCAAAACTGGGCCGACGCGTGGACGGTGGGATTTACCCCCTATTTCACCACGGCGGTGTGGTTCGGTTTCGACAAGCCGGGCAATTCCCTCGGTGTTAGCCAGACGGGAGCCACCCTCGCCGGCGACATCTGGGCCCAATACATGCGCGGCATCAACCGGGGCTTGCCGATGCGGAATTTCGTCAGGCCGGCGACGGGCCTCGTCCAGGTAAAGGTCTGCGCCGTCTCGGGTGAATTGCCCACCGAATTCTGCAACAATGGTTTTGAAAACCTCCTGTACCTCGAAGGAACCCAGCCGACAAAGGCCTGCGAAATCCACCAGTACAGCGCGGAGAGGGACTCAAAGCTCATCAAAAAACTCGAGGACCAGACGAGGATTTATGGTAGCGGACTGCCGAATGTCGATACGAAGCTGAAGGTGGACATTCCCGGCATCGATCTATCCAGCCCACCGCCCGCCGGCACGGGAAATGGACAGGGCACGGCGCCGGGAAGCCAGCAGAACGGCCTGCTCAACTAGGGGACATAAAACTCTAGGCGAGGGTGTCGGCCATGGAGGTATCGGCAGCAGCCGTCGATGGTCGCTCCGGCCGCTTCGGCGTCTTTTTGGTTTTGGACTTGGAAGCGGGGCGGCGCTGTTTGGCACGGGTGGTCCCCCTTCCCGAGGCGCGAAAATCCCGGAGCCAGGACAGGCCGAAGGCGAGAAGCACGACGATCAGCGATGTGGCCTTGATATCCAGATCGCCCAGGCCGGTTGGCGCCGAGGCGGGGAGGACCTTTCCGGGCGAAAGTTGGGGCTTCGAAGGCAGGGGTCGGTCGGTAAGGACGATCTCGTACTCGCCTTTGGCCAGCCACCCGAGGGGGAGTGCTTCCCTTTTGGCCCTGTCCGGATCGTTCTGAAGGGCCGCGATTTCGACCGACAAGTTACGGTTCAGGTCTGAAAGCGACTCGAGGTTGTCCTGCATGGCGGCAAGTTCGGCCCCACTCGACGATGAAGCGAGGAATCCTCCCTTGCCGAAGGCCAATGAAAGCAGGCAATAGCATGCCAAGCCAAGCCATGCCGCGGCGAGAAGGCGCGGTAGCGTTCGTAGCGTCATCCCTGCTATTAACGGCATGGCTTTAGCTGTGGTTGAGGCCAGATTGGAATACATTCGTAGGGAAATCCCGTCATTGACAAGGGCGGGAGGGCCGCATAGATTTGAAAACGGTCGTAAACACGGAGAGGATTTCTTCCGATACATTCCGTAACGATCGTTTCGAACGGAGTAGCCATGGCAGCACGTCCCGATACCGCCCACGACGGCAAGAGCAATCGTCCCCCAGCTCGCAGGGACGACCTCGAGCGCTATGGCGTCTGGGTGAAGGCCGAGCCGCAGGATATAGCGCTTGAACCCGAATCTCCCGAGGCCGGCGACACCGCCGGTGGCGAGTCCTTCTTGACCGAAGAGGAGGAGGAGCTTCTGGGGAGCTTCGACGACATCGACGCGGACAAGGGCTCGGACGGCGCCACCCTGAAAGGTGAAGAGGGCGACGATCTCTTCGAAACCCTGCCCGAGATCGAGGATTTTGACGCGGGATTTCTTTCCGAACAGGGTGGGGAGAGCGAAGCTTTTTCGCCCGGCGCGAAGGCCGCCTCGGGCGCGCCTGCCGACCTGGACAGCCCTGAGGACCTGGAGTTCGAGCTTTCGATGGAAGACCTCTCCTCGGGCTTCGCCGAAGAACACATCAGCCCCCAGACGCCGATAGACATGTCCAGCATTCAGGGTCTCGAAGACGAGGATCTGTCGGAGGAATTTTCTTCCCTCCCCGACATCGACATTCCCGAAGAAGTCGAAGATTTCGAAACCCTGCCCGAGGGCGCCCCCAAAAAACCGGCGATGGCAGCCTCTTCAAGTCCGGAACTCGAGGATGTTTCGAACGAATTCCTCGATGAGGAATTTTCCCCGGCCCCCGCATCCACCGCTTCCGACTCGTCGCTGCGCGATGTGACCGATGAGTTCCTCGACCTCGATTCACCCTCCGTTCCGGAGGCTGAATCGAAAAAGAGCGCCGAGCCGGATTTCGACCCCCTCGATATCGAGCTGCATTTCGAGGATGACCATTTGGAATCCTCGCCCCACGACCATGCGGCCTCCGGATTCGAGGAGGTCGGCGAACTCGATGGTTTCCTCGACGCCGAGGAGAAAACCGAGACCTTCGACGACATGGCGGCTCTCGAAAAGGAGCTTGGAGACGAGGCGTCAATGGACCGAACAGCGCCACCCCCACACTCCGGACAGGGCCATGAAGGCGGCTCATCCGACTCGGGCCTCGCCAATGAACTCCTGCTCAAGATCGCGAATGAGCTCTCATCCATCCGGAGTGAACTCGTCACGCTCAAATCGCAGCTCTCGGCCTCGCGACTGGTCGAACAGCCGCGCCCGGGAGAGGCCACGGAGCCCGAGGTGACGGAGGAAGAGGGCGCGGGCGGCGGCTTCTTCGACGAAGAGGATGACGAGAAGATCGCCCTGACGGGCGACGAACTCGACAACATTCTGAATTCGGCCGATTTCACCGAAGAACCCGCGGCTGAGGATAGGTCCGGCGGAGCCGGAGCGATTCCGGGCATGGATGCCACGGCTCTCGAAGAAGCCATCGCCCCTGAATTCGAAACCACTGCCCCCGAAGAAGAAGAAATCCTCGACGAGAATATCCTGCCGGAAAGCGGCGAGTACGAAGCGGCAGAGCCTGCCGTCGAGCTGATCACCCTCGACGATGCCCAGCCCCCTGCCCAAGCCGATGGTTTGGCAGCTCTGGAGCCTGCAGCGGCGACGACAATCGACGATGAGCTCATCGTCCGCCTGGCTGAGGAAGGCATTCCCCAGCTGACGCCCCCGCCCGAGGACACGAGCTACCTTGAGGAGCCCCTCGAAACGGAAGGCCTCATCGACATACCGGAAACGCCGATGGTCGAGGCCCCCCTTGTCGAGCCCGATCTTTCGGAGCTTGCCCTCGACCTCGGCTCCGAGGACGAGGAACTCGAGGTATCGGGCGAACTGGCGGTCGAGGATGCCGGGGAACTTCCCGATATCACCCTCGGCCTGGATTCGGTCGCCATTCCGGAAAGGCCGGAGGAGGCCGTGAGCCTCGAGGCGGAGCCCCTTCCCGAATTCGAGGAGGACCTCTCTTTCGGCGATATCGATCTCGCGACGGAAAGCATTGTCGACGAAGTTCCGTCCATGGCCGAGGAGTCCATCGAGGAGCTCGGCGAATTCGACATCGAAGAACCTCCGATGGACGAACTGCTTCACGAAGACCGCGGGCTCGGGCCTGCAGCCTCGCATGATGAGGAATCCTTCGATCTGACACCAGAGGATTCGATCGAGAGCATCGAACTCGACAGCGAGCTTTTTGTCCCCTCGCCTTCTGAGGAAGCTCCCGAGGACATCAGCCTTTCAAGCCTTCCGGAAGACGAGGGCGTCGAGGAATTGGTCCTGGACGAGGAAACCGAGCCCTTTATCGAGGAAGTGCCGCTCGAAGCCCTCGAAGGCCCGGAGTTGGGGGACATCGAGGTCGAAGAACCGGCCACAATCGAGGTCGAAGAACCGCCCGCGTTCGAGGAGCCTCGACCCGCGGCTCCGGCCGCTGTGGCGCCATCAGCGGCCACGGCGAGTGGTGCATCGCCTGCGGCGGGGGTCACACCGGCAGCCGGTGCCACGCCGGCAGCCGCGGCCGATCCCACGGAAAAGCTCAAGAGCGATATTCGTTCGGTGCTTTCCTACCTCGATCGCCTACTGGAGTCACTGCCCGAGGACAA
>JAJXVS010000294.1 GCA_021782015.1 bacterium
CACGGACAAGTTCCTGTGGATGCAGGGCCGCGAACTCTGGGGCTTCTCGCATTTGTACCGGACCGTCAGCCCGGAGCCGCGATGGCTGGAACTCGCGCGCCTTGGCGCCGTCTTTATCAGGGAGAACGGCAGGGCACCCGGCGGCGATTTCTATTTCGCCGTCGACCGCTTCGGGAAGCCCCTCGTCCAGCCCTATAACATCTACGCCGATTGCTTCTGCGCCGCCGGCTTCGCGGAGTACGGCCGCGCTTCGGGCGAAGGCTGGGCGACCGAACTCGCCATCGCCGCCTGGCGCCGCGTCCGGGAACGCGCGCCCAATCCCAAGGGGATATGGACCAAGCAAATCGCGGCGAACCGTCCGCTCAAGGCCATGTCCTTTCCGATGATGCAGGTCTGGCTTGCCGAGATCTTCGAGGGCCTCCTGCCGCGCGGTGAGCTCGAGGCAGAGGTCGAAGCTGCGATCACGCAGGTCCTCTCGATCCATCTCGATCGCGGGCGCGGGGTTCTTTTCGAGCGCGTCTACGCCGACGGCACGAGACCAGACTGCATGGAAGGCCGCCTCCTTTCTCCCGGCCACGCCCTCGAAACGCTCTGGTTCATCATGCGCGTGGCCGAGCGTCGGGGCGACGGCGCCACGATCGACATCTGCCGGGAGGCGATGCTCGCGACGGCAGAGCGCGGCTGGGACACCGACCATGGTGGGTTATATTATTATCAGGATTATGAAGGTAGGCCGACCGACAAGATTGAATGGAACATGAAACTCTGGTGGGTTCACGCCGAGGCCCTATGCGCCTTCCTCCTCGCCTATCGCCTCACGGGCGATGCCGCCTGCGAATCCTGGTTCCGGAAGCTCCAGACCTGGACCTGGGAACATTTCAGGGATCCGGAATTCGGCGAGTGGTACGGCTATCTCGATCGAAGGGGCGAGGTGGCGCTCACGCTCAAAGGGGGCAAATGGAAGGGCTTCTTCCACATTCCCCGGGCCCTTCTGGAATGCTCGCGCTGGCTAGCCGAGATGGAAAACAGCTGCTCCCCGGGAGGCGAGTACCTGCCGCCGAATCGGACCGATTCGGCTTGACAGCGGCGATCGGCCGCTCGATTCTCGTAGAAGATGGAGGCGACTTCATCCTCCGTACTATGAAGAGTAGATGTTCAAATGTGATTTTCGTATCAGGGGTTCAAAGTGAATTCGAGATTACCTGCCGAAAAAGGTCATTCCCCCTTCGCGAAAAGGCCGACCTTGACCGCGTCGGCCACACTGGATGCCGAGGAGGTTGATGGCCGTATAGTCGCCCTGGAGGCCGAAAATGAAGCCCTCCGCCGGGGCCGGGACCTCCTGGCCGGCGAACTTCGCGTGCAGAAGGCGCTCACCGACCGTGTGCGCGACTCCTATGCACGGCGCGTGGGGGCTCAGACCGGGACGTCGGTGGCCTTGGCGGGCATCATCGAGACGATCATGGAATCGCTGGGTGAAATCTCGGTGGCCTACACCGAAATGCTCAAGGCGGTACAGGATCTTGGGCGCATCGCCGCCGAATTCAGCCTGAGCTTTTCCGGCCAGCTGGAAATGGAGGCCTCGGTATTGGACGAGATCGAGGGAGTCAACCGTTCCGCCCTTATCGAGACCGCCTCTTCGCGCGACCTCAGGGTCGATATCGACAATATCCAGGCAATTCAACGCTTCATCGTGGAAACCATCGATCATATCGAGGAGATCAGCTCGCGGCTTTCGCTTCTCAGCATCAACGGAAGGATCGAGGCCTCGCACGCGGGAACCTTCGGCGCGGGTTTCCGGATCGTTGCGAAGGAAATTAGCAAGCTTCAGGAAGAGAACCAAACCCTCATCGAGGGGCAGCGCCTGCGCGTCAAGGAATTCCTGCCCCTCATGAAGCGCATGCAGGAACGCAGCACGACCGTGGAAGGGGCCGCCGAAGCCCAGAAGGACACACTACAGAAGATCGCCGAGAGTTCGAGGGAGAACCGGGACCGGAACCAGCGAAATCTCGAAAGCCTTGGGGCTCTCAGTTCCGCCGTCGACCAGCTGGCATCCTCGGTCGAAGAAGGCGAGCGGACCGTCCAGGGCGTCAATGGCGAGGCGGCCAAGGTCAGGCGCATCTTCTCGGAGGAGGTGTTCGTCGCCGGCAAAGTGCAGGCCCTCGACGACTTCATTTTCCGCGCCTCGCGCGAAGCCTCCTCGATCGCCGAGGCCGCCCACGGCATCGTCAACGAGTACCAGAAGATGTCGGTGATCAACGGCGCCTCGTACGTCTGGCAGGCGGAGAGCTGGCTGATCGCCGACGCATCGCGTCTCCCGGCCACCCTTCGGGCGAAGCTCGATGTCGCAGCCCTCGGCCCCCGGGTACTCGTCCAGGTCGGCCAAACGGACAACAATCCCCTGCGTTCCCCCCTCGCGCCCGAATGGGGCATCATCGACGTCCGGCCGCTCGGGGAATTGAAGGACAGCCGAAGCCCCCTCTTTGGCCTGAACGCCTTTTTCGATCGGGTGAAGCTTTCTTACGAAGACCTGGCCGACCCGACTCGGCTCCGCGACCCCCTGGACCACGCGGGAATGTGCGTAGTTGAAAGCTTTTCCGGAGCCTACGCCCACACCCTGTCGGAAAAGATACGCAAAGGCCATCTGATCTGCCATTTTTCCTTCGGGGGCATGTTCTCCAACGGCGACGTGGTGGTCAACATTCTGCTTTCCACCTACCAGCGCAGCGAAAGCGACGCGGACAATTTCGGCATGCTCGGCAATTTCCTCGTTTTCGGCCTGAACTCTTTCGCGGCCTCAGGTCGGTACTGGGCCAAATGACCGAGTACTGTGCGAATTAAGACCTTGTTGCCCGGGTTCCCTTCGAAGCCTGCCCGCTTCCTTTGCAAGTCCGCCAATCGCCGGATAGGAAAATCTCCTCCCTGGTCCGCGCCATGAAAGGCCACAGGGCAATCTGGCAATGGGAGGAAGCAAGCCATGGACGGCTCCGTTGATCTCGCCGATCTTGGCCATCTGGTTGAATGAGTACGAGAGAAGGGTGAGGAGCCCTCGTTCGCGGCAAGGAGAGTGGACCGACACAGGATATTTCCGCGAGCCGCTCGTCATCTGCCTGGTCGGCCGCGTGAGCCTTCTCCCGGCTTGGCCATCGCATTGAGGTCAAGTTCGGCATTGTGCAGAGAGCCAGCCCGGCCTGACTCGTTAGCTGTCTCTTCGAAAACCGCCCGATGGAGGAACTCGTCGAAGCGCTGCGGTATCTCCTTTATCAGTAGATAATGGTTTAGCTGTTACGATATTGTGGAACCGCGCAAGTATCGAAGCCATAAGGGTGTAGGCGAAAGACCCGCAAGGACGCCGAAATGAACCCAAACCCCGAGCAGGTCGCCCGCGATGAGACTGACTGTCAACTGCACTCTTGCGGCTGGCTTATTCAGAATGAAGGACGAATAGATCTCAACGGAGGCCTGGAGTGGCCCTGCGGGAGTATTCCAAGGAGGTCGGTCCGGCAGATTATGTGCTCTTGATCGACCTTAAGCCGGTAGGGGTTGTGGAGGCCGAGCGCGAAGAAGAGGGTGGAGAATTGACGGTCCACGAGGGCCAGGCTGAAGGCTACGCAAGCGCGAGGCTCCGGTACCTCGACAATGGAGCGTCTGCCCTTCGTGTACCTCTCCACGGGTGTTGTCACTCGCTTCAGCGACTGCCGCGATCCCAAGCCGCGCTTTCGCGAGGTCACGAAGCTCGAGGCATCTTTCGAAGCGGGCAGGCCTGGAGGGCTTATCCAGATGGCCACCGGATCGGGGGAAGTCCACGCCTCGCTCGCTGTCGCGCGCTTCCTGCGCGCTTTTCGCCGCTATCGCGGCGCGCTCGCTCGGTTCAAATCCGTCCAGCCCCTATAAAAAAAGACTGGGGCGTCTCGTAGGACGCCCCAGTCTTTTTCGGGCTGGACGGACCTGGCTTCCGCCCCTCGGCGTCCTGCCTCGGGGCTCCAGCCCGCCTCGCTCGCTGTCGCGCGCTTCCTGCGCGCTTTTCGCCGCTATCGCGGCGCGCTCGCTCGGTTCAAATCCGTCCAGCCCCTATAAAAAAAGACTGGGGCGTCTCGTAGGACGCCCCAGTCTTTTTCGGGCTGGACGGATTTGAACCGTCGATCTCTTGGTCCCGAACCAAGCGCGCTAGCCCCTGCGCTACAGCCCGTAAAAAAACCCCGTCGGGGGACGGGGCTTCGGGAGCGACGGGGCTTGAACCCGCGATCTCCGGCTTGACAGGCCGGCGCGATAAACCAGCTTCGCCACGCCCCCGTGTCGTAACCGACGAGAAGAGAGTATGCCGAGGGCGGGCCCTTCTGTCAAGTGCGCCCACCCTCAGCTTTCACCTTCGCGACGGCCTCGTGTCCTGGGTCGGCTTGAGGAAGGTGAACAGCACGAAGGCCACGAGGGCGAAGACGATGAGGTAGCCGAAGGCCGCGATGAAAAGGCCTTTGAACAGATCGACGAGGACGCCGATGACGAGTGGGGTCACGAGGCCGC
>JAJXVS010000295.1 GCA_021782015.1 bacterium
CGACGCCGTGAACCTGGGCTACGAACATGCCCTTTTCTATGAGGAGAGTCTCCTTGGGGCGGACCCAATATTCGGCCCAGCCGGGGAGGGTCTCGAAGCCGGGCTGGAGGCCATGGGAGCCGGCGATCATCTTGAGCGCGACGAGGGGCATGCTGTTTTCCCATTCCCTTCGCTGTTCCTCTGGCACAGCGACCATCGGGGCATTGGAGGGCTGGATGGCATTCCCGGCATAGTTGGCGATGACGAAGGGAAGTCGGGGAACCTCATGGCAGATCTCGTAGTGCCATTCCCCGTAGCGGCCGAGGTTGGTGACGGCAGCGCACCACTTCATCGCGGCAGCGCTTTTTGCATGCACTTGGTTGGGTTGCCAGTTGCCTCCTCCGCCCTTTATCTCGAGGAGGAGGTAGCGTTCCTTGCCGGGAGCCGAACCGGCGAGGCGGATGACGAAGTCGGGTATGTACTGATGTTCGTTGCCGTCGTACTCGTAGCCGATCACGAGTCCGAGGTGCTTGTCGTTGGCGGCGAAGCACTCGACGTTGGGATCCTTCTCGAGGAGGTCGATGGCCGCGGATTCGAAGCTCGAAAGTACGATCGCCCGATTGAGGTGGCTCTTTTCGAGGGCGATGACGGGACGGGCCGTCCTTTCATTGACGTCTGCCGTAGTTACGGTCTTCTTGAAACGATTGAGAAGGGCCACGAGGGGTCTGTCCGCGCTCGCCGCCGCCGGGCTGATGGCGGTTACAAGGAGCTGGATGATCCGCTGTACGTGCTTCTTGTGCGCGATTTCCCGCTGGTCGACGCCCTCGTCGAAGCGGACCCTTCTCTCGACATAGCGCTCCACGATGGAAAGGACCTCGGGGAAAAGACGATGACGGGCCACGCGCAGCTCCGGGGCGGCCTGGCCCTCCTGTAGCAATTGGACAATGTCCTGGGCGATGCGGAAGTAGATCTCCTGAAGGCGCACAGTCTTGTAGTACTCGGCGCGGGTCTGCTCGATGAACTCGCGCTCGTCACGGCGCGCCGCGCTGTCGACATAGCCCTTGGGCGCGGCGACGAAGACCGCCTTGGGATCCTCATCGACGACAGTCTCGGGAAGGGAGTCGACATCGCAGACGATGCCCTCGCCCCTTAATGCGTAGGCGTAGCCTTGCACCACGGGAATGCGGATCTCGAAGGCCGATCGTTCGGGAACCGCATAAATATGATGATAAACCGGATCGGGTATCGGATCGACATCCTTGGGCCTGCCCTTGTAGGGAATGAGGCTGAAGGGAATCCCGTAGACATCGACGTACTCCGCAGGGAGGAGCTCAGTCTCCTTGCCGGAAACCGGATCGACTTTTTTGACCGGGGTGTAACTCATGCGGCGTAGACCACGACCCACCACCTGCTCGCAGAGGAGCTGGGAGCGGAAGGGCCTGAGCCCGAAAACGTGGGTGACATTGCTCGCGTCCCAGCCTTCGGTGAGCATTGAGACGGAGACCACACAGCGCACCTGCTCGCCAGGCTTCCCGCGCTGGCCCACCGTGCCGATGAGCTGCCTGAGTTCGGCGACCTTCTCGTCCCGCGTCTCCTCGCCCTCCAATTCTGCCTTCGCGAGGAGTTTGGAATCGATGCGGAAGGTGTGGCGCTCGGTTTCGGTATTCTTGAACTCGGCGAAGGGGCTGTGTCCGCGGACGACCTTCCCCTCATCATCCTGGCTCTCGCCGGAAATGTATTCGTAGAAGGCCTTGGAAAGATCGGTGTTCTCGCAGACGACGATCATCACCGGCGGGATGGGTTTTTCTCCCTTGGTAGCAGCACGGACCTGGTCGAAGCGTTCTTTCCATTGGCTGTAGAGCATCGTGAGGGCCGGTTCCGCCTTTGCCAGGAGGACATCGGGTTTGGGCCTCTTCTTGATGTAGTCGGCTGGGGTGAACTGTTCCAGCACGTGGTCCCAGAGGCGGAAGTATTCGGGATCGGGGCGTCCCGCATCGTCGGTGCCGGCGAGGCTGTCCTTCACGGGCATGCGCGGTACCTTGACGATGCCGCACTCGATGGCATCCACGAGACCGAAGTCGGCGACGAGCCAGGGGAAGGGACTGCCTTCCGGGTGGCCAGAAGCGGAGAGGTAGAAGGGAGTCGCGGAGAGGTCGACGCAGGCTACAATGCCTGGCCTGCCCGAACCGGCAAGACATGAGTTGTTGATTCGGTCGAGGCCGGCGAGCCAGATACGGGCTTCTTCCTTCTCCTCCTCGAGCCGATCCTGCTCTTCCTTCGAGGTATCATCGGCATTCGTGCTTTCAACCGCTTCGGCCTGCCTAGGGCGCCAGCAATGGTGGCCCTCGTCATTCAAGACGAGGAGGGGAGCTCGTTCGGCCAACTCGCCCAGCCTGTTTCGTGCGAAGGCCTCATTCGATTCCTCGCCCTTCTGGACGACCTTGTACGAACTACCCCCTTCGGAGTTTTCGCTGGCGAGGGCCATCACATGCCAGTTGGTGACAAGGACGCGGCCGGAGTTGAGCTGCTCGCGGTAGACGGGAGGGACGATGTCGAACTGGTCGAAATAGTTGCCGGAGCTTTCCGGACGGAGGACCTGGAGGCGGTTCTTTACCATGAGGTTGGGCGCCATGATGAGAACGGCGTTGGGAAACCAGGTTGACGCCGGGTTGACGGCGCGATTCACGAAGGCCCAGGCGACGATCATGGCCATCACGACGGTCTTGCCCGACCCTGTCGCCATTTTCAGCCCGAGGCGGACAAGTGCCTCGGAGTCGGCGGCGTCTGCGCCCTTGGGCGATGTGTCGACGAGGCGGGGAAAGTAGAGCTCGTGGTCCTTGAGTTCGGGAAAGTCGGGGACCTCGCCCCCGAGGAGGCGGCCCATGCTGGCTTGCGTCACTTCGAAGGTCTTGTAGCCCGTCGCAGCCAATCGTTCGGGGATGCCCAGCTCGAGGAGGTAGATGATCGTCTCGACCGCCTCGATCTGACAGAAGAAGAGCCGTCGCGCGCGTTCGGGGTCGCGCCACCAGCGGAGGAGGTCCCGTGTCGTCTTAGTTGCACCCTTATAGCCCGACTCGCGCCAGCGCTTTACATCCTTCCGAAGACGGTTGACGAGGGGAAGCTCGTCGCGCTGTTCCTCGGCGAAGAGTTCTGCCTGGGCGGTGGCGACACTTTTGTCGCGGAAGTAGTACGAGGCAGGGCGCCGGCCCTGCTGCTTGGCAGGGTGGCCATCGGCATCGTAGATCCAGTGCCAGGCCGGCTCGTCGTAGGGATTGTTGATAACTGGTTCATCGACCGCCTGTTGAGGCGTCCAATCGGGCGGCGGCGCGTTATCGATAGGCTTTTTTGTCCGCGCCATCTCACTTGCCTTCCAGTTTCTTCACGACCATGACCTCGTTGCCTCGAGGATCGATGACCTTGACGGCGATCCTTGCGTACTTGCCTGGCTTGAAGGGCACCGAGACCGTTCCCTTGTAGGCGTCGAAGGCGTAGTCCTCGGCCTCGGTCTTGAGAGCCTTGCGGATCTTTTCCCAGGCGTCCTGGTCGGGGAAGAAGGCCTGCGTGATGCAGAAGGCGCGGCCATCGTAATCGGAGTCGAGGAACCAGGCGGCGACTTTGGCAGCGCCCGTGGAATGCACATCACCCGTAAGGGGATCGTAGATGTCGACGCCTTCTAGGGCGACCGTCCAGTCACCGTCCTTGCCCTTTGCAAGGCGGATCTCGGGCTTTCCGAATACGGTGAAGAGCTGGCTCCTGGGCTGGTCCTTGAGGAGGCCCTCCATGCCGGGATTCACATCGGGTCGGATAAAGGCCTGGTGAATACGGAGCTTCTGCTGGCTTGCCTCATCGGCCGCGATCTCGCTGGCCTCGGGTTCGAAGGAGAAGGCGGCGGCGACTATCTCGGTGTAGTGGTGCCTCGGAGCCTGCTGCATGGCCTCCTCGAGGGCCATGCCGGTGAGAGGACCGTATTGGGGACCGAAGAGGAGGGCCACCGGGGCAGGGGTCGACTCGTCATCACCCTCCCACCAGCCCTCGGCCTGCCAGGGAAGGTCACGGCCCTCGTTCCAGAGGGCGCCGAGCTTGGCAAACTTCTTGATCTTGTTGCCCTTGAAGGTCACCCCGTCGATCTTGAGTAGTCTGAGCATCTGGTCGTAATAGGCCTCGGCGTTGCGCCCTGAGTCTTCATCCTCATTGTCATAGTTGTCATCATCGGTGTCGGTGCCATAGGCAGACGCCTTGCTTCCCGTGAACATCGCTCCGCCCTTCGAGATCTGACCGGCTTCCGAGGCCATCCGCAATTCCACTTTGTGACTCTGTTCCTCTGCCTGCGTGTATTCCTCGGCCCGCGCGTATTCCACGGGCAGGACTCCCTCCACCGTAAAGGGTCCGGAGACGCGCACCCCCGGCTGTTTGATGTACTCTGAAATTCCCTGAAAACACCGCGAGGTGTTCCCTGATTTCACCGTGGAGAATTCCCGGGAAAAATCAGGGGCAGTTGAGACGCTGCTCCACTGAAGCGAGAATTCTCTTGTC
>JAJXVS010000296.1 GCA_021782015.1 bacterium
TCCCTCCGGGCACCCGATAGTCGGAAGACAGGGCCCAATTGTCACGAACCGAAGCGAAGGTCTTGAAAGGCAGTCCTTCGAGCTCGACGAGGGCCTTGCGGATGACCGGCTTGTCGTGGCCGTGGCGACGCTCGATGTTCATCAGCGATATGAGGGGAATACCCCCCGCGATCCATTGCGACGCGGGAGCCGCCAGATTGCGCACCGACGAAAGGTAGCCGGAGAGGCCAGCCGCCACGAGGGCGAAGGCCGTGTAGCCGAGGGCGTAGCAGTAGTCCGCATCGAAATTGGAGGGAAAGGCGCAGCGGCCCTCGTAGCCGAGGAAGTGGGTCTGGAAGTCATACTTTCCCGAGTAATCGCCTTCCTTCGTGTAGAGGGCGAGCCTGCGGCCCACCATTTCGGCGAGGAGCTTCTCCGTCTCGATGCGCGAGAATTGCACATTGCCGTGGGGGTCGCGATCCCAGAGGAGCTGGGCCTGGATGTCCTCGGGCAGATGCTCGAAGACGGCCTTGGAATCGTGATCGAGGCGATCGAGGACGAAGGCGACCCGCTGGTGGTCGTCGGACAGTGCCTTGAAGGCCTCCTCGTCCGCCGCGAGAATTTCGTTCAATTCATCTATGAGCACCTTGATTTCGGGAACGAATTCGAGGAGCCCCTCGGGTACGAGGACGACGCCGAAATTCTCGCCCTTGGCCGAGCGCCCGGCAACCGAATCCGCAATCGTTCCGACGATCTGCGAGAGGCCCAGGCGCTTGGCCTCGACCTCCTCGGAGATGATGGCGACATTGGGCCGCACCTGGAGGGCGCACTCGAGGGTTATATGGGAGGCGGAGCGGCCCATCAGCTTGATGAAGTGCCAATACTTGCGACCGGAGGCCGAGTCGCGCGCAATGTTGCCCGCGAGTTCCGAGTAGAGTTTGGTCGCCGTGTCGAAGCCGAAGGAGGCCTCGACCATCGAGCTCTTAAGGTCGCCGTCGATGGTCTTGGGAACGCCGATCACCGAAATCGCCTCGCCTCGCGCGGCGAAAAATTCGGCAAGCACCGCTGCGTTGGTGTTCGAGTCGTCGCCGCCCACGACAAGGACGGCGTCCAGACCGCGCTTCTTCGCCGTCTGGAGGGCCTTTTCGAATTGTTCGGGCGTCTCGATTTTCGTCCGCCCCGAGCCGATCATGTCGAAACCGCCGGTGTTCCGGTAGCGGTCGATGAGGGCCGCATCGATCTCCATCGACTTGTCCTCGACAAGACCGCCGGGGCCGCCGCGGAATCCGATCATCCGCGACGCGGGATTCGCGGCCTTCAGCGCATCAAAGATGCCCGCAATGACATTATGGCCGCCCGGAGCGGGCCCGCCTGAAAGGATGATGCCGATGGTGCGCGCCTTCTTCGCCGCCGCGGCGTCGGCCTTCCCCGAGCCGAGCCTGACCGCGCTCTTGCCGAAGGTCTTCGGAAAAAGGCTGCGCAGTTCCTCGCGGTCCGTATCGGGGAGGGCGGGCTCAAGCCTTTCGCAGGCCAGGTCTTCGATGGGCCCGGTGAGAGAGGCGGGCAACTTGGGCCTATATGCGTAACGCGCCTTCTGGAGTGGTGAAGTCTCCATGATGACTCCTTATGGGGAGATGGGGGTGAGGTTGAAAGATGGGGGATTGTAACAAAAAGGCCTCGCGAAGGGGAATAGCTTCGCTGCGGAAGAACTCGCCGGATCAGCCCTTGCTCGCGGTCGCTTCTTGCCGCGAAAGTGCGCGCAGGATTTTTATCCCGTCTTCCGCGGTTTTGATCTTGACCTCGGTGCCGTCGGGATTGGCGACACCGAGCACCTGGACGAGGGGGAAGCGCGGATTGTCGGCCTGGGTGTCGATGACGACGGCCTTGCTTCCGTTGGATAGCATGACAAGGCTGCCGATGGGATAGATCGACAGGGTCAGGACGAGGGCCTTGATGATGGAATCGTCGTATTGCTTGCCCTCGTTGCGGAGGAGGTCCAGAATCCCCTCGTGGCTCTCCTTGCCCTCTCGGTGGGGGCGGGCTGCGGTCACCGCGTCATAGGAACAGGCGACGGCGATGATTTTCGCGTACAACGAAATGTGATCGCCATTCATGCCCCGCGGATAGCCGGTCGAATTGACCCGTTCGTGATGTTCGAGGGCGGCGAGCTGCACGGCGAGGGGAACCTGGAGTTCCTTGAGCACCGTGTAGCCGAGGACGGTATGGGCGGTTATCCGGCGTTTTTCCTCTATCGAAAGCTGTCGATTCGTCATGAAAAGATTGGAGGGCAGTTTGACCATGCCGATCTCATGGAGGGCGGCGGCGGCACCCAGCTCCATGAGGCGGGGCGTGGGCATTTTGAGGGTCGTGCCGACGAGGATCGATACGATCGAGGTGTTGACCGCGTGGGAAATGAGATAGTTGCGATTGGGCGGGATGACCGAAAGCGCCCTGAGCACGAAACGCCTGTTTTGCGAGAGAATTTCGCAGAGCTGCCGCATCTTTTCCATGAGATCGCCGAAATTGAGTTCGGAATTGGTGACAAAGCGGCTATAGAGAGTGTCGACGAAGGCGATATAGCCTTCGAGATAGGCCTGAATCGAGGCAAGGACTTCCTTGTCTCCGGCTCCCTCGGCGACGAGAACGCCGCCGTTGTGGGCCTTCGATCCTTCATCGGCCGTCGCCAAAATGTTCTCGACGGAATCGCCCTCGCTGTAGACCTCGCCGAAGCCCCACTTCGCGAGACGATTGATCAGATCCTGGGCAAGGGGAATTTCGGGCGAGGCCAAAATGAAACCCTTGTCGAGAAAGAGCGGTTTTGTGAAAAAACCATTGGGGCGAAGATCTTTCTGTACTATTCCCTTCATGTTCGAACCCATTGACCCCTCGATGGCCCGCGCCTACACTCCGGAGGCTCGCGCACCCGGTAAGTATAGTATAGGAGCGACGTTGGATGAAATTTAAGACAATATACGCGCTTTTCAACGTAATTATCGTAGTTTCTTTCCTCTTTGTCTTCTTGCTCCCCCTTGCCCTCCTCGGCTGGGACTATACGGTGGCCTTTTGGAAGTCCTCCTGGTACCTCGCCCTCCTGTTCATCGGCCTTCTCGGCGTCCTCAACGCCTTCTTCCTCGTCAATCGCCGATTGTTTTCCTACTTCGAAAAGGAGGATTGGGACGGCCTTTCCGCCTGGCTCGTCGAACGCATTTTCGTCAAACACCGCTACGGCAGCCTTCATGTGCGCTACCTCGTGGATACCTGGTTCATCCAGGGCGACATTGAAGGATTTGCGCGCCTCGAAGAGGAGCTCAAGGCGCGCAAGCCCAAACTACTGCGAAAGACGGCGGTCATTTTCGGCTATGTGCGGATTCTAAAAGGCCGATCGGAGGAGGCTGAAGCCTTCTTCGCCCCCCTCCTCGGCAAGCGCGATGTCGACGATTGGGAATGGCTTCGATTCGGCTACGCCTTCGCCCTTGTGCTTCAGCGCAAAATCGCCGAATCGAGGGCCCAGCTCCTCGAAGGTGCGAGTTCCAAGGACCCCATCCTCGCCCTCCTTTCAACCTGGCTCCTCGAGTCCGTCGTAATACCCTCGGCCCCAGAGCGTGAGGATGCCGAGGCGAAGGCCCTGGTGAATAGCGCGACAGCCGGCCTCCGCAAGCGATTCCCAGGCAGCCGCCTCGCCGCCGAAATCGACAAGGCAAAGGGCGAGTTCCATATCGTCGTGCTTTCGCGACCCATCGCAGACGCGAGGAAGTGGCTTGATACTCGCGCATAAGCTTCCGATATTGTGCCTAGAATGTGCTGCGAACCGAATGCCCACGCGGAAGGGCTCAGCGAAGCGTCGCCCGGGCGCGGAGCCGGTGCCTCATCGTGCCCGCGCCGTGGGAGGAAAAAAGCCCTGCCGTTCGCCCTTTTCCTCATCGTCCTCGCCTCATCGCCCCTTCTCGCGGGCGAGGGCCAGTGGCATGTCGTAGCACAAGGGGAGACACTCTATTCGGTGGCGCGATCCTGTGGCCTGAGCGCCAGCGCCCTCATGGCGGCGAACGGCATCAGCGATCCATCGCGGCTCAGGATCGGACAGAAACTCCTCATACCCAATGCCCATATCGTGGCCAAGGGCGAAACCCTCTTCGGAATCGCACGCGGCGCGATGAC
The DNA here is from genome assembly GCA_021782015.1 of bacterium. Taxonomy (GTDB): domain Bacteria; phylum Spirochaetota; class Spirochaetia; order Treponematales; family Rectinemataceae; genus CAIJMU01. The sequence goes on from JAJXVS010000296.1 coordinate 4,135, forward strand.
CACGGTAAAAGAACTCCGCCGACTCAATGGACTTTCCGATACGGCCGTCATACGTGTGGGAGAAGTCCTCCTCCTCCCATCGGCTGATTCCGCTGCGAGCCCTTCCCCTCCCTCGGCCCAGGAGGCGAAGGATGGAGCCGTCCCCACCGGGACGGGCGATCGGGCAAAGGCCGTGGCCTCTTCGAAAGGATCAGGGCCCGCCCAGGCCGATCCACCTCCACTGGCCACACCAGCCCCGAGCGCCTTGGGGACTGACCTCCGCCCCGCCAAGGGACAGGGCCCAGCCCCCGCAGCCGACCTCCCCCTGTCGCGTTCGCCTTCCCCCGCCTCCAGCATTTCCCTTGCATCCGCCGACCTCCCTTGCACGGGGGCGATT